>JAITAH010000200.1 GCA_031284225.1 Dysgonamonadaceae bacterium
CGCATCAGATTACCAAAAGACGCAAAATCACTTTCATAAAATAGGAAATGTAGAAAAATTAACTTTAAGTTACATTTACGAAATGATATATGAATCCTATTTGTTCTATCATAAGGAAACAAAAACACGGATTGTAGTGGTTTTAGACAATAGCGCCTCAAAAAAAGATTTAGCCAATTCTGTACCTGTTTGCAGGTGATAAAATTATAACTTACATTTGAGATCTTTGATAAAAATAACAGCTATAACAGTTGATTTATGAAAATACAAAAATTATGGTTTGCGGATGAAAAGATTTTCATCCGTACCGACAGCGGACAGGAACTTTGGCAGTCCCTCCTTTGGTATCCAAGACTGAAACGCGCTACGGTAGAACAGCGCATGAAATACGAATATGATGAAACAGGATTCGCCCCGTTTCGAGTATCCGCATTGGAAGCCGGCAATATGGCATCGGATTTCGACTGTAAAATAAGTGTTTTAAAGAAGCAGAGGGGAACACAATAAAGGTTCCCCCCGCTGGGGCAGCGATCCGCCCCAAAGGGCAAGATCTCCGCTGCCGCAAAGATAGTAATTCTTTATTCAGACAACATTTAAAACAGTTTTTATGGATGTTTTTTGTTCGCAAGTTCACAAAGCTCCCTTAGTAGCACGAAGAAGTAGTTAAGTTTATTTAAAAAGGAATGAGAAAGTCAAAAATATGCAACATATATCCATAATTATTCTATATTTGCGAATCTTAACAAATAGTTCGCCTAAAGGCTTCCTCTCAAAGAGTACTTTCCCGACGGCAGACGATAAAATATAAAGATCTTGATCAACATGGAACATCTTCTTCGCAATAGCAAGCAGCAGGTACTCGCAGATGGCAATCCATATCTGCGAGTAGACTGCATTCCGGTTCGTTCCGTAGAACGACTTAATGTGCAAATGTTGTTTGATCCATTTGAAGAAACATTCCACTTGCCAACGTTCCCTATAAAGTTCAGCAATGGTCAGGTAAGAATTTGTGAAGTCGTTGGTCAAGAACCGATAGACGTTTCCTGTGGCATAATCCTCATACACAACCATGCGGAGTGTATCCGGATACCTTTGATTAACTGATTTAATTCATGTTCGAGAAAATTTCTTTGGATAGCAGTGAAACAATAAAATAAAATGCTAATGAAACGTTTACATCCTGTTCTTTTTCCTATCTGTTCTCTTATTCTGTATTCATGCAGCGAAGATAAAAAGCAATTCACATTAGATGATTGTCCTATTGTGGCAAAGCATGAGATTGTCGGGTCGGATACGCTCGTAGTTTTTAACCTTTCGCTCTTGGCGGGGGATACGCTGGAAGTGCCGTTGAGCCCTTTCTTTTCCGATTTTGAGGTGGTGCGATTAGAGAATACGGACGAAGCTCTGACCGATGCGAGCGTAAGCGTATGGCTCAGCGACAATTACGCAGGTATCTATTCCTATCTTTTAGCTAACTATAAGTTTTATAACCGAAAAGGAAAGTACCTGAACACCACAGCGACCATAGGAGACGGCCCGGACAATTTTATTTTTTTCCTGGACGATAACTATATTGATGAAAAAAACGAGCGGATCTATTTGTTAGGGCAACAAACTTCAAAACTGCTGGTCTTCGACTTTGAGGGCAGGCCTCAAAAACATATTCCATTGGCATACAGGTTAAGCCGGGGGCGTTTCCTTCTTGATACTGAAAAAGGAAGACTTACTGTCATCACATTGCCCAGGCTTCTCCCCCCTTCCGTTATCTGGGAACAGGATTTAGACGGTAATATAATCAAGGAAATATCTTCTTCCCGTTTTGTAGAAAGAGAAGAGAATCTTGCCAATTTTTCGGGAATGGATGATGGGGCTTTTAATACGCCAAATATGGATTTCACCGTGAATCACTGGCGGGACGGTGTTTTGGATACATTTTTTCATTACCTGCCCGAAAGCAACCGGCTACAGCCGGTCTTCACCGCCCGTTTCGCCCCCGAATTAATTAAACATTATTATATAGAACTGCCGGATCACTATCTTGCACGCATTATTAATGTCAGTTTTATCGGTGTGGACAAACCGCGTGTCCCGACGATTCTTATTGATAAGAAAACGTTGCGCGGGACTTACGTAAGGTTCAAATACGATATGCTGGGAAATATCGACGGACAAAAATGGCTGTCATTCAACAAGGGATATTGTGTAAGCAACCTGTATCCGTATGAGCTGAAGGAGCAATTGGAAGAAGCCCTCTCCCGGCCAGAACTGTTGACTCCGGGAATGAAGGAAAAATTAACGGAGTTAAATAACAGCATTACAGAAGATGATAACAACATACTGCTGATAGGTAAACTGAAATAATCTACTTCCACAGAGAAGTTTTGTCGAACTCATATCTTGGTATGAGCGACATTATCTGAGCGAATACAGTCTTTCCCTGATTCATGATTTCTATCTCTTGCAATACAATTTGCAAAAGTATAAAATCAAATCCTGGAAAAATTTTATCCATGTAAAAGACTTATATTAACTGATTTAATTCATGTTCGAGAAAATTTCTTTGGATAGCAGTACTACGAACTATTTAATTTCAAAATTTTTATAAACAAATCATTTATGTTTAATCATACAAGAAAGATTCTTATCGCAATCATAGCCGGAGCGCTGTTCTCCGTAGCTTCGTGCGACGACGACGGGGGTATATCGCCGGAAGGAAAAGATACCGGAACGGTGGTGCAAGATACCGTACCCGATTTCCCGCCCACATCCGATACAACCGTAGTGGTAACGCCTCCTTCGGAAAATCCTCCTGTGGCTACTGATTCTTCTTTTATTTTCTCGCAAGCGGATTTAGATCTGATTGCCGCTCTGAAAGCGTTGATTCCTTCGGATATAACATCGGGTTTTGAAGAAAGATATTCGGCATGGGAAGAAACATGGAGTAGGCCGGTAGGGGCAGGCTCCCGCATTCGGGATTATGCCCAATCGGAAGAATACAACAATCTGCGGGATTATTGCAAACAATACGGCAAAGCTTCGTGGCCTTTGTTTATAAATAAGTTTGCCCGGGAAGGTGTTGTTTTTATCGGCAACTTATTGGAAGATTTAACGTATACGGGAGAAGAAAGACTGGAGACTAAACTTATCGCAAAGTATCTTATAAATATTGAACCGGGCAAACATTTGCCGTCGTCGAACGAACTTTTGATTGAGTATTCCAAAGACTTATTAGCGCAGGAAGAAGCCCATATCCGGCAAGCTATTCTTGAGCTTTCTACAACAAAATAAGTCGCGCCTCAACCGGGCGGGATTAAAGAAGAGGCTGCTTCGGAAATGCGAGGCAGCCTCTTCTCTTTCATGTACGGCGGAAATTTGTTACAACAAAATTCCACGGCCGAAGGGCCTTCGGGATAATTATTCCCCGGATTGGATATCGTATAGAAGGAAAGTATGAACCACGATTCATTACAAGAAAAAGTCAGGCTATTCGGGAGCTTTCAATTTTTTTTATGCAACTAACTACTTTTTTTGTAACTGAATACCGCCCAGGCATTCAATACCGCCGCAAAACCGCACAAGGCGAAGAACTGCGGTATCATTTCGCCGAAAGCGCTGCCTTTCAAATAAACCAATCGCATTACTTGTATGAAATATTTCAGGGGATTAACCGTGGTGATGGCCTGCGCCCAATGTGGCATACTTGTCGTCGGAGTAAATAATCCGCTCATCAGCAGAAGAATCATCATAAAGAAAAACATCACGAACATGGCTTGCTGCATGGTGTCCGAATAGTTGGAAATAACTAATCCTATTCCCGAAACTACCAAAATGTAAATGGTTGAAAACAGGAAAATAGTGAGCAAACTGCCTACGGGATAAATGCCATAGATTAATGCCGCCAAGCCCATGCAGACACTCAATACGATAAAGCCGATAATCCAATAGGGAATCAGTTTTGCCAGCACGAACATCAGTTTCTTTACAGGGGTTACGTTCATTTGTTCGATGGTTCCCGCTTCTTTCTCGCCCACAATATTTAAGGAGGGTAAGAAACCGCATAGCATCGTGAGCAACATCACCATCAATGCGGGAACCATAAAGACTTTGTAATCCAGGTGGGGATTGAATTTATATTGTGGTATTACGCCGAACGAAGGAACTTCCGCCGAAGCGCCTGCGCTTTGTCCGCCGTATTCTTCCCTTAATTCACCCGAATAATCGATGAGTATGGACGACAAGTACGACGAACCCAAGCTGCCTTTTGTTCCGTTGACCGAATTGGCGGAAATCATTACGCGGCCTGTCCCTTCGTTATTCAGATTTCTTTCAAAATCATCCTGAATCTCGAAGATGATGTCCGCTTTGCCCGACTCGATGCTTTGCATGGCTTCGATGTGGGTGGCTGACACATCCGTCAATTTGAAATAGCCCGACGACGTTGTTTTTTGAATCAGTCGTTCCGAATAGGCGCTGTAATCGTTATCGACAACGCTTAGCCTTACATTTTTCACTTCCTGATTGGCTGCCCAGGGCATGACTAACATCATCATCAGGGGCATCGCCAGAATCATTTTCGGCAAGAACGAATTTCTGACGATTTGTTTGAATTCCTTTTCTATTAAAAACTTTAACATGGCTTCTTAATTTAACCGGGTTTTAAATTTACTCAGGGCAAGCAAGATAAGTCCAACGGCCATTGCCCCGATAAGGATGAACTCTTTGACGACAAACCGTATTTCTACGCCTTGAATCATTATTTTTTTTACGGCCTCGATGTACCACCGTGCAGGTACGATGGAAGAAATCCACTGCAATATTTGCGGCATGCTTTCTACGGGAAACATCATGCCGGAGAGGAGCATTATCGGCATCATTAATCCCATGCCCGACGCTAACATGGCTGCCATTTGTGTGTTTACCAATGTCGATATAAATAAACCCAACGACAGGGCAACGAAAATAAATAACAGGGATATGAGCATTAGCCAAAACAAACTTCCGGCAATCGGCACGCTGAGAACATATACCGATAAAAGAAGTACGGTGATGAGGTTGACGATGGATAATGTAAAATACGGGACGGCTTTTGCCAGAATGATGTAGATTGGTTTCATGGGCGACGAAAGCAAAATTTCCATCGTTCCCGTTTCTTTTTCCCGTACAATGGCGATGGATGTCATCATGGCACATATCAGCATCAGGATAAGCCCCATGACGCCCGGAACAAAATTGTATGCGCTTTTGGCTTGAGGATTATACAACATTTTGATTTCAGGAATGATTTGGAACGGCGCTTTATACCGTTCCATCAATTCCTGCTGATACGACCCCAATATGCCTGAAGCGTATCCTGTGAGCATCGACGCTTGATTGGGGTCGGTTCCGTCGGCAACTAATTGAACTTTTGCTTCGTTGTTGCGCAGCAGGTTGCCGGCGAAGTTTTCGCTGAAAACAATCGCCAAGTTGATTTTACCGTACTTAAACACATCGTTTATCTGTTCGGGGTTTGTCAGTTCCTGAGCAATGGTGAAATATTCGCTTGCCTGTATCCTGTCCTTTATAAGTTGTGTCGATGCGTCTTTCGACGGGTCGAACACGGCAACTTCTACGTTTTTCACTTCGGTGGTGATGGCAAATCCAAACAGTAATATTTGCACGACCGGCATCGCCAGCAATATCAGCATGGTTCGTTTATCGCGAAAGATGTGATAGAACTCTTTTCTTACGAATGATATAAATTGTTTCATATCTTAATCTGCTTTTCGGGTTGCTTTTCGCGCCAGTTGTTGGAAAACGTCGTCCATTGTTGCGGCTTGGAATTGATTCCGCAAATATTTAGGCGTATCCAAAGCCTCGATTTTTCCGTCCACCATAATGGATACGCGGTCGCAATATTCGGCTTCGTCCATGTAGTGGGTGGTCACAAACACCGTGATGCCTCTCTCGGTTGCCTGATAGATGAGTTCCCAGAACTGGCGGCGGGTCACGGGGTCAACACCGCCCGTAGGTTCGTCCAGAAAAACTACTTTCGGTTCGTGGAAGATGGATACCGAGAAGGATAATTTTTGTTTCCAACCCAAGGGCAACGATTTGACGAGTGTGTTGCGTTCCGCTTCAAATCCGAGTTCCTGCAAAATTTCAGTGGTCTTGGCTGCGATTTTCTTTTCCCTCATCCCGTAGATACCGCCGAAAAGCCGCAGGTTTTCCCACACTTTCAGGTCTTCGTACAGAGAGAATTTCTGGCTCATGTAGCCGATATTTTTCTTGACCTCTTCCGATTGTTTGAAAATATCGAATCCGGCCACGCTACCTTTGCCCGATGAGGGATGGCTCAGTCCGCACAACATACGCATGGCGGTGGTTTTACCGGCTCCGTTTGCGCCGAGGAATCCGAATATTTCACCTTTTGCAACCTCGAAAGAAATGTTATCGACCGCCGTGAAATTGCCGAACCGCTTGGTCAGTTTTTCCGTATATATAACGTTATCTTTCATTTCTATGATTTTTGGGATAGTAACATGAAACAGTCTTCCACTGTCGGTTGAATTTTTTGAATATGAATATCCGAATGTTTCTTAGCCGCTAAAAACTCCCGCAGGTTTTCGGATGTGCCCCGGTTGTCCATAGTGACGTGAAAGGTTTCGCCAAAAGAGAATGATGATTTTATGGAAGGATAACTGCGCAAATCCCTCAATAATTTGTGCATTCCATTGGTTTGCACAGACCAAAGCGTATCGGGGTATTGGGCAATAATATTTTGCGGGGTATCTATCTGCAAAAATTCTCCGTCCTGTATCAGCGCAATGCGGTCGCAAAGCGTGGCTTCGTCCATATAGGGCGTAGAAGCGAGAATGGTAATTCCCTGCGCTTTCAATTTCATCAGCATTTCCCAGAATTCTTTACGCGACACGGGGTCAACGCCCGTAGTCGGTTCGTCGAGGAACAGCACAGCCGGCTTGTGAATCAATGCGCAACTCAACGCAAGTTTTTGTTTCATACCGCCCGAAAGTTTTCCTGCCCTCCGCTTTTTGAATGGTTCTATCTGCTTGTAAATATCTTCTATCAGGTCGTAATTTTCCTCGATGGTGGTATTGAAAACCGTGGCGAAAAAGTTCAGGTTTTCTTCTACCGTCAAATCCTGATAGAGCGAAAATTTGCCGGGCATATAGCCTATGATGTTACGGATTTGCTTGTAATCCTTTACCACGTCCAGCCCGTCTACAACGACCGTTCCGTTATCGGCAAGCAAAAGCGTTGTCAGTATGCGGAAGAGCGTTGTTTTTCCCGCGCCATCGGGGCCAATGATACCGTAGATTTCGCCTTGGTTTACTTCAAAACTCAAATCTTTCAGGGCTTGAATTTTTCCGTATGTCTTATTTATATGTTGAACGGCTAATGCTGTCATGGCTTTTGTTCATTGATTTTAATTTCTCCATACATGCCCTTTTTGATGTAGCCGTCATTTTTCACTGCTATTTTCACAGCATAAACCAAGTTTGCGCGTTCATTGCGGGTTTGAATTGTTTTCGGGGTAAATTCGGCTTTATCCGAAATCCATGTAATCGTTCCCGGGTATTCATTCCGGTCTGATTTGCCCCGGTCGGAATAGACTTTTACTTGTTGTCCGATTTTCAACGAAGTAAGTTGGTCGGCCGTAATGTAAGCCCGCAGCTTCATGTTTTCGATATCGGCTACTTTGAATAAAGTTCTTCCCTGTGAAGCTAATTCGCCCTGTTCGGCATATTTCGACAAAACGGTTCCGTTGATAGGACTGGAAATGATGCTTTTTTGTATCTGGTCTTCAATTTGTGCAACCTGCATTTCCAATCCCGAACTTTCGGCCAAAACACTTTTATTGTTGTTTTCAAGTGTTTCCGTTTGAGCGGACAGTTGCTTTTCGAGCAATGCAATCTGGGCATGGATGTCGTCCAATTGCTTTTGATTGCCGGCGTTGGATTTCACCAGATTCTCGTAGCGTTTTTGTTCGGTTTTCTGCGTGGCGATTTGTTGCCGAATCGAAGCGATTTGCCGCGAAACATTGTAATGGCGGCTTTCTACCGATTTCATATTGGCCAGCAATTGCATTTTTTTCAAGTACAGTTGCAGGGTATCTATGCAGCCCATCTGTTTGCCGGCTTCTACTTGCTGACCTTCCTCGATGTCGAATTGCATGATTTCGCCTGTAGTTTTGGCCGAAACAATGACTTCCGTAGCTTCAAAAACACCGGAGGCGTCGTAAGTTCCGTTGCCGTTTCCGCATGATGATAAAATGACGGCGACTATCCCGGTTACAAAAAATTTACTTGTTTTCATATTCTTATTTTTATTGTTTTTCACTTTACTGATATTGGGGATTTTAATTGTTGGTTGCGAATTTGAGGTTGTAGATGGCAAGCAACAGTTCCGTTTCGTGCAAAATTTTATCCTGTATGGCCAATTGTTCGGCATGGATGTCTCGCGTCAAATCGGTTCCGGACAGGGTTCCGTTTGCCATTTTGGCTTCCGACGCCTGTTTTACGGAATTTCTCAATGCGATGATTTCATCGTCGTACTTCAATTGGTCGTAGTAACTGTTGATGTTATTGCTCTTTTGTGTGATGTCGAGATGGGTGTTGAACAGGAAGGTTTCGCGTTGCGTTTCAACAGACCTTATGCTTGTTTGAATGGATTTCCGGCTGTTCTTTTGGGTATAAAAGTTCCCGATATTCCATGTCAGTTTAACGCCGCCCGCGTAGTAGGCTTCAAAGCCGTCGGCCAACATATTCAAACCCGGTTTTCCGTATCCGCCCGTAACAAAAAGTCCCAACTTAGGAAGTAGTCCCGACGTGATTTCGCGGTCTTTCGTTTCAAGATTGTTGATTTGTGCGGCGTATAAATCCAATTCGGGTCTGTTGATTGTATGGACGATTGGGTAATTGAGTTCGGGCTTTGCAAATTCGGTATTCATTCCCAGTTCTTCGCCGGTTAGTTTCGACAATATCTCTGTATATGCCTTTTTGGTATTGACAAATCGGGTTGCATTTTGCTTCGCTTGCAATTGGTCGATTTTTATCGCATCCAAATCGGCCGGATTGGCAATTCCGTTTTGCACATACGACTGTACTTTATCATAATTCCGTTGAAGCTCGTCTTGCAACAATTGATTTTGACGGATTTGCGCGTCGGCGAGCAAGATGCCGAAATAAAGTTGGTTTACCCGCTCATTGATGGAATAGATGCTGACCTCAACATTTTTTTTATCCACCTCGGCTGCTGTGCGCACGCCTTTTTTTTGGGAATCGATGCTTCCGCCATCCCAAATCGTTTGGTTTACATCAAGCGTCGCGCTGTACTGGTCTTTACTCAATACGGGAATGTTCGCACCTTGTATACCCAAAGCAGAAGGGTCGAAAGGAATCTGCGTAACATTTGACTGATACGTCGCTTTGGCCGAAAACATCACCTGCGGTAAATAGCCTTTGCCGGCATTCGACAGGTTATACTCTTTTGTTTTCTCAATCAAATCGTACTGTTTGATAAGGGGGTAGTTGGCTTGGGCTTTTTGATAACAATCCTCGATGGTTACCTGGGCAAAACCCGTGAACCAACCCAAAGACAGAAAACTCAAAAT
>JAITAH010000216.1 GCA_031284225.1 Dysgonamonadaceae bacterium
GAAACCGGTTTGACATTGAATCTCCGGAAAGGAACGAACAAGATAAAAATGATTTCGTTGACTTCGGTGGGCGGCCCCAATCTGGATAAGATAACTATTGCCGGTGGCGAGCCGGGAAATCCCGAATATGAATTGGCGGTAAATATACAGGGCAAGGGTACGGTTCTCCGCGATCCCGACGCTCCTTTTTACGAGGCAGGGACTGTTGTGACGCTTACTGCCGTTCCAAATGAAACTTTTCAAGCCTTGTTTGTTGGATGGTCGGGCGATGCAAGCGGCAATTCGTTGACGACACAAGTTACGATGAACAGTAAGAAAACGATAACCGCCACATTCCGCTCGTCGGTTCACGCGTCGTATTATTGTGCGCCGGTAGCCAAAGACGGTAACGACAACAACTCCGGCACGATTGATCAACCTTTCTACAACCTGAAAAAAGCATTGGCTCTGATGGAACCGGGCGATACGGTTTTTTTGCGGGGCGGCGTTTACGATTATACCGAAACGATTCCGCTGGATAAATTCGGATCGGAAGTCGAACGGATTTGCATTTTTGCCTTTGAGAACGAAATACCGGTGCTGGATTTTTACGGAACAGGCGGTTCGCGCGGCAATGCGCGGGGATTCAAGGTGACCGGAAATTATTATCACATGAAAGGCTTGGAAATCTGTTATGCACCCGACAACGGGATCAAAGTGGAAGGAAGTTACAACATCTTCGAATTGTTGCGTTTGCATCACAACGGCGATTCGGGTATTCAAATCGGCTTGGGTTCCAACGATCCCGACGGTCCCGATATCGTATGTTTCAATTTGGTAAAGAATTGCGATTCATGGCGAAATCTTGACTGGGGTACCAATTATGAAAACGCCGACGGTTTCGCGTGCAAATTATCGCCCGGTCCGGGCAATCGCTTTGTGGGTTGCCGCGCTTGGCAAAACGCCGACGACGGATGGGATTTTTATATGACCCATTATCCGATCTACATCGACTCTTGTTGGACGTATGGAAATGGAAATGCCGAAATAATCAATATTGATCAGGAATGGAAAGCCCGCTATCCCGATGCTCCAAGCAATTGGCAAGGCGATGGAAACGGTTTCAAACTTGGCGGCGACGGTTGGCCGGCCAAACATCAGGTCAGCAACTGTATCGCTTTCGACGGATACGTTACAGGTGCCGGATTTAGTGAAAACAACAATGCCGACAGCCTTTTCCTCTATAATTGCGTCGCTTGGTACGGTGTAAAAAATTTCCGTATCCGCGCCTACCCCAGCGATCTCCGCAACTGCATCAGTTTTGATTCCAAAACGGGCGGCGAAGGACAAATACGGGATATTGCCGCCGGATCTGTTGAAATGAATAATTCTTGGAACGAAATAGACGGAGAAACGCTTGTCCCGCCGCGCAAGGACGCCAACGGAAACATGTTCGACCAAAAAAGTATTTACAGCGAATTTGTCAGCACTTCGGTCGACGATTTCCATGCGCCCCGCGAGCCGGACGGAAGCCTTCCCAATAATGGTTTCGGACGATTGAGACCGGGTAGCCGCTTTATCGACAAGGGAACTCCCAACGTGAGAGGCGTCAGTGCGCAGACTTATCACCAAATACCGTTGATCATCCCGTACACAGGTAGCGCCCCGGACTTGGGAGCTTACGAAAGTGGTGTGATTACCAATATCCAAATGCCTAATTTTTCGGACGAACCGGTTTTCTCGAACTACCCGAATCCTGTCCGGACAACCACTACTTTTACCGCTGTGGCGCAGGAAAAAGGCAGAGCCTGTATTTATCTCTGCGATATTACAGGCAAAAAACTGAAAACAATTTGCGATCGTTACGTAACAAAAAACGAACCGGTCAGAGAAGTTCTCAATGCTTCGGATTTGGAAAAAGGAATCTATATGGCTGTTTTCAAAAACGGAAAAACGCAACAAGTCAGGAAAATGGTTTGTGTGAAATGAATCTATGAATTATGAAATATAAATTAATGTTGGCATCATTGGCGATGACGGTGGCGAGTGTTTGCGCTCAGCCGCTTGTTTATCAAATCGAAAAGCGACCTTTCGGCGGATTTGCATCCATTGTATCGGAAGGAGTTACAGAAGTGAAAGGCGGAGAAGGCGGAAACGTTGTTTTCGTAGAATCGGCCGAAGCATTATCCGCTGCTTTGGAAAAATTGCGGACGGATAAACCCAAAAACTTGCCTGCTCCGCCCACTGTTTTTGTCTTTTCCGGCGTTTACACATACGGAAGTAAAATGATGGACGTCAAGTACCTTGAAAATGCTACATTTGCAGGCGACGGAACGGCTGTTGTCAGAGCATTCGGATTTGAATTTCAACACTGTAAGAATGTGATTGTCCGCAATATTACTTTTGACGGAAATGAACGGAACAGTCCCAAAAATTCCGACGACGCATTTGCTATCGAAAGTTCGTCGCATCATATTTGGATCGACCATTGCACGTTTACCGATTATTACGATGGCTGTGTCGATTCCAAACGGGCGGCTCATAATCTTACGTATTCTTGGAATCATTTTTATAATCACAGCAAAAACTGTCTGGTAGGACATTCGGACGGCGAAACCGGCGATGTAGCGATTACGATTACTTTTCACCACAATTTTTTTGATGGAACGGAACAGCGAAATCCGCGCGTCCGTTTTGGCAAAGCGCATGTTTACAACAATTATTACACCGGAAACAGCATTTATGGTATTGTTTCCGCTTGTAATGCCGACGTTTTTGTCGAAGGAAATTACATGGAAAACGTGCAACATCCGTCGCATTGCGGATACGACAAGTCGCCGGTTGGCGATTTGGAAGAACGCAACAACGTACTGATCAATTCGGGCGCTTTTGTTACACACGGAACCACTTTTGAGCCGCACGACTATTACGATTACACCGTCGACGACCCGAACAGCCTGCCGGAATATATTCCTGCAAACGTTGGCGCCGGAAAATTCGATTTCAGTTATATGTGGCTGGGCGGCGAACCGAACAATCCGACCGGAATTTCAAGACCGGTTGAAAACAAGGCCGTTCAATCCGAAATGTATTACAATTTGTCGGGCTTCCGGCTGAAAACGGCTCCCGAAAAAGGAATTTACATCAAAAAAACGGTTTATAAAGATGGAAAGTCGGAAACCGTGAAACGCATCAATAAATAATACATGAGAAACTTCGTAACACTTATTTTCGTCTTTTTATTTCCATTCGTCCTCCTCGCAATGGAAGAATCGGATATTGTTGTTTCGAAAGACGGAACAGGGGATTTTACCACAATCATGGACGCCGTTAATTCGATTCCGGCAAACAACAGTATGTGGAAAACTATTTTGATAAAGAATGGCGTTTACGATGAACATGTCATGATAAAAAACAATTTCATTGTCCTTGTAGGAGAAGATCGCTATCAAACACGAATCGAACACGATCTTTCCAGAAAAGCATGGAATAATTTGAACGGCAGCAATACCGGTTGCGGCGTAATCAATATTTGGACGGATTGCCACGACATTGTTGTTGCAAATATAACTGTAAAAAACACTTATAATTATACGTCCGATTCGGGAGAAGATTATACGGAAGTAATCCGTTCCGAAACCGGAACAACCCGCATTTGGATTGTTAATAGCGACCTGTTGTGCAAATGGAAAGATACTTTGGCTCTTTGGGGAAAGGAGAAAGGCATGTATTACGTCAACAATTGTGTTTTTCGGGGAAGTATCGACGCTTTTTGTCCACGGGGATGGTGTTACGCATTGAACTGCCGTTTTATAGAAACACGAGACAGCAGCCCTATTTGGATGGAAGGCGTCAGTGGATTGGATCAGAAATTAGTGGTGCAGGGTGGTTCTGTTCACAGTGAAAAAAATAAAAAAACCAAATTACAGAATCAGCAGGGAAGCCCTTCTTTTTATTATTTGGATGTTGTATTATCCGACAGTATCGGGTCGCAAGGCTCATCCGGTCCAAGTTATTATTATCAGGTGCAAGGAAATTCGTCTTACACGTGGTTTAAGGATAATATATCATTGGAACAAAGAAAATTGATTGATTCCAAATGGACATTTACATCCAATAATACATTGATGTGGAGTCCGGAAGATGACATGCCTCCGGTATTGCCTTTTGCTTCTTTACCGCAACCCTATCATAAGAAATATGAAGTGAAGCAGGGAATGAATACCTTGAAATGGATTGCCGGAAGAAATGCAAAAGCGCACAGAGTGTATCTGGGCGTCACAGAAAATCCCGCACTCCTTTCCGAAACGACCGACACAAATATTCAAGTTGAATTAGAAGCGGGGAAAACCTATTATTGGAGGGTAGATGCCGAAACCGACGCCGGAATTGTGCCGGGAGAAACATGGACTTTTTCAACGACTGCTTCAGAAACAAACACCCGGCTTCAAACGACAGACACAGATAATCCTGTTTTGTCCGTCGAATATTTCAATTTGAACGGAATGAAAGTCCCTGAAAGTCCAAATCAACTTTTAATTAAAAAAACAACTTATCAAAACCAATCTGTTTTGATAGAAAAAATAATTCCATTTTATTAAATAATAAGACAATATGAAAAATACACACAATTTCAACCGTTTATTTCCTTTCATCGTTCTCGGTTCACAAATTACCGGTTTCCGGAACGGAAAGTTTGCGCTCCTTTTACTGATCAGTCTTCTTTCGTTGTCTGTCAAAGCAATTGATTACGTTACAGGAAGCCCCGATGGTTTTGTGACGTATAACTACAATTTGACGGGCGGCAACGGCGGAACGGTAGTGAATGTTTTTACGGCTTCCGGACTGGCGGATGCGCTGGATACGGAAGGAAAAGTAATCGTTCTGGTAAACGGCGAGATTCAAATCTCAAGCGAATTGTCGTGCCGTTCACACAAAACGATTGTGGGCGTGGGAAATAACGCCGTTATACGAGGACAGGGAATCGCCTTGAATAAACGCGAAAACGTGATTTTCCAAAACATCCATTTCATGCAATCGGGCGACGACCTGATCAAATTAAACAATTCCACGCATGTATGGGTCGATCATTGTTCGTTCAGCGATGGAGGCGCCGATCCAAGCAGTTCCGAT
This sequence comes from Dysgonamonadaceae bacterium, assembly GCA_031284225.1. The sequence goes on from JAITAH010000216.1 coordinate 5,113, forward strand.
TTCGACGGTACGCTGGACATTTGTAAAGGCTCCGACTTTATCACCGTTTCTTACTGCCGTTTTTTCAATCATTCCAAAAACATTTTGATGAGTTCGAGCGATGGTTCGGGCAACAGCGATACGGATAAATTGCGTACGACTTTTCATCACAATCATTTCGAAGGAACTTTCCATCGCAATCCGCGGGTGCGTTTCGGGATTGTTCATGTTTACAACAACTATTATACCGGTAATTCAATTTACAGTATCGCCTCCTGTGAAAACGCCAAAGTACTGGTGGAAGATAATTATTTCGAAAATTGTCCCCATCCGGGTTATGGGAAAAGCGGTTATGCCGATTCGGACGCCGGATTTTTATGGACAAGAGGAACAAACATTTTCGTTAATTCGAATGAAACGGAATTCCTTTCGGAACTGAACGCGCCGCCGGCAAATCCGGCAGTATCTTACAAACCGGAAGATTATTACGCCTATACTTCCGTCGATGCTAATCTAATTCCGGACGTCGTTTTGCTTAAAGCCGGCGCCGGCAAGCTCAGCGACGAAAATCAAACGGCAATCGAAACAATTTCCTGCAAAAAAGGGGCAATTGCATCGGAAACAATTTACACTGTTTCCGGAGTTCCGGTAAAAACACTTTCGGGCAAGGGCGTATATATCAAAAAGACCGTTTATGAAAACGGCGATTGTGAAACCGTAAAATTCATATCAACGAAACTGTAAAATGCTAAAAAAGACGCTTTTATTTTCTCTCCTGTTTTTTTTCGTTCAAATCTCTTATGCTTTCAAATACAAGGGAATAACAATTGATGAAAACGAAAGTTTCGAGCGGGTAAAAACAGGAGAAACACCTTCTTCTTTGAAAGAAATTTCGGGTATGGCTTGCAGTCGCACAAGCGAAGGTTATCTCTGGGTACATGTCGATGGCGGGAACAGCGAAATCTATGCATTGAATCCCAACGGCAGCATCAAACAAACCGTCAAATTGGGCGGCATCTCAAAAAACGACGACTGGGAAGACATTTGTATGGCTACTGTCGATGGAGATAATTATGTATTAGTGGGTTGTATTGGCGACAACAAAGTGAAAGACGGCGACAGCAAGGGAAAACAAACGTATTACATCTATCGTTTCAAAGAACCGGTAATTACCGGCGAAACGGTAACGATTCCTTCTTCGGAAATCGAAACGATTACTTTTACTTACGATGGACTTCATAATCAGAACGATTGTAAGGATAAAGTCAGCCATAATGCCGAAACATTGATGTTCGATCCGGTGAAAAAGAAAATCTACGTGGCTACCAAGCACAAAAAAGAAATGAATGCACTTTATACAATGGATTGGAAAACAGGTTCTTACACAACCGTTATGAATTGGGTGTGCGACTTGGGGCAATCCGGCGACAAGTTTCTTTACCTGACCGCCGGTGATATCTCTGCCGATGGACAAAAAGTGTTGATAAAAAATGCTTCCGACATTTTATACTGGCTGCGCGAAGGAGAAGAAGACTTGTCGGCAACCGTCAGCCGGCAACCTCAACACATCAAAGCTTATAAAGAAGAAAATCAAGGAGAAGCAATGGCTTGGGATAACAACAACCGCGATTTTTACACGACCGGCGAAGGCAAATCGGTTCCCGTTTACACGTATGTAAACACCGATTCATTTACCGGATTTCATCAGCCGGAAGACAGAACATTACCTGTTCGTATCTCCGGTAATTACTTGTTCATCGACGGTTCCGGACAGGAAACGATTTCTCTATACAGCCTTTCAGGACTAAAAATCCGGTCAGGCGTATCTAATACCGTTGATGTAACCGGATTGAAAGGAATCTATATTGTAACAGCAAACGAACGGATAAGGAAAGTAAGTTTATAAAATGCGCATGTTGATACATTTACCCCTTTATTTTGGGAAATAAGAACATCTGTTTTATTTTATTTTTTATGATATTTGTCTAATATATAATAACTTTTAAATTTTGTTTTATGAAAAACAGTTATTTGAAAATTTTTCTCATTTTATTTTGTTTAATTTGTTGGCAAATCAATTTTGCCGTAGAGTATTACGTTTCCACAACAGGAAGCGACAGTAATTCAGGAACGATCGACGCTCCTTTTGCCACTATCCAGAAAGGTGTTGATGCGGCCACAGCCGGCGACATCATTTATGTGAGGGGAGGTACTTACAAACCTGCCAAACGGATTCTTATTAATAAAGCCGGTACAGCCGACGCACGAATTAGTTTGTTCGGTTATCCGGGCGAAACGGTAATTATTGACGGCAGCACAATGTCGCCCGCCAATACTTCGGAATTTAAAATGTCCCGCTGTATCTATGTGAATCATTTGGGAAATTATTGGCATTTCAAAAACTTGGAAATGTGCAAAGCATTAGACAACGGGATGAAAGTGGAAGGAAGCTACAACATCATCGAAAATTGCAAATTCCACGACAACAACGACACAGGGCTTCAAATCGGAATGTATAAAGATTTTGATTACGAAGAAACCAAATCGTTTCCCATTTCCGGCTCTCCGCAATTCAATCCGAATTACACGTATTGCCGCTACAATGTGGTTATTAATTGTGATGCTTGGTACAATTACGATTCCAAAGCATATAGCGGAAGCGATGACGGAGGCGACGCCGACGGTTTTGCCGCTAAATTGTTTCCCGGTCCCGGAACAGAATTTCACGGTTGCCGCGGTTGGATGAACTCCGACGACAATTGGGATTTATATATGGTATATCATCCCATTCTGATTGAAAATTGCTGGAGCTGGCGGGCAGGCCGTAAACCGGACAACAGCGAGGGTGTAAATGGAAACGGATTCAAATTGGGAGGCGGAGGCAGTTCCGGCGGCGCCGCTTTCAATCAGTCGGTAGGCGCTCACGTGGTGCGAAACAATATCGCTTTCGAATGTTTGCACAAAGGATTCGACCAGAATAACGCTCAAGAAGCCATGTATCTTCTCAATAATGTGAGTTTTAGCAATGAGTTTAATTACCGGTTCTCCCAACCGTTCGATTACGGAGACATGTATTTGAGGAATAACGTCGGTTTTAAACCCACTAAAAATAACAAATCCAACCATGAATTTAATTCTTCCAGCAATCCCAATTCCGATTACAATAGTTGGACTACTTTGGATGGATGTAACCCCATAAAAGACGCCGCCAGTAAATCGGCGCTTACCAAAGACTATACCGGTGAGTTTTTGAGTTTAAGTTCATCCGATTTCTTAGCTTCCCGTCAGGCCGACGGAAGCTTGCCCGACAACAATTTCGGTAAAATAAAAGAAGAAAGCGTCTTTATCGACACAGGACAGATTATTGATAATTTTACGCCGGCTGCTTTTTTGCCGGTTGCTAAACAACCGTTGGATTATCAGGTTTTGGCCAATGTGACTATTCCGTACAGTGGGACAACAGCCGATTTCGGCGCTTTCGAAGTGGGCGATCCTACGCAGGCGACTTTGACTTTAGTATCCGGAAATCCCAATCAAACCGTATATCTGGGAACGGCCATTACGCCCATCGTCTATAAATGGGGAGCTGCCGCTACCGATGTCACGGTAGAAAACTTACCGGGCGGTATTTCGGTTTCCAAAGATGCGAACGCAAAAACTGCAACCATTTCCGGAAATCCAACTGCTACGGGAACTTATGCAATAAAAAGCGCAGGCGGAGTCAATGAAATCGTTTTAAACGGAACAATTACGGTTTCTACCGTAGCGCCCGGCACTTTGATTTGTACATCGAATAATCTTTCTCAGACGGTTAATATCGGCTCGGCTATTCAAAACATTGTCATTGAGTGGGGCGGCGGTGCAACGGATGTTGTCGTAAGCAACTTGCCCGCAGGATTGCAATCATCCCAAGCGGGTAATATCCTGACGATTTCGGGTACACCGGTTGCCGACGGCACATTCACTGTGAAAACCGTAGGCGGTATGAGCGAATTAACATTGAGCGGAACAATCACGAGAGTGATTCCCACCAAAGTATTAACCGGCGACTGGTATCCGATTACGGTTTCTTACGAAGAACGCCATGCCGATTTGCAGGGTGACGTTGTCGTATTGTCTTCCGACGCGAATACCAAATGGTCGCCCGGATATACCGAAAACGACGGAGGCACTCCGTTCGGACATGCAGGCGCTATTGAAGTGGGACGAAGCGGCGGATATGTACAATTTACCTTACCGAGTTTGGTTGAACTGAAAGTGAACATGCATACCACCGGCGGACGTACCGTCCAAATTCTTTACGGAACTCCCGGAACAGATGCAAGTACATGGACTTCGTATTCAACCGGTTCATTCTCAAAAGGAACTTTCCCCGCATGGGATGTGATGTCGAAAGCCGGTATCGCCGAAACACGCAATCCGATAGCTATCCGGTTTATCAATACGGTTTCCGGTGGGGAAATTCGCCTCTACGACCTGTTTATCCGCATATATGACGATATCATAACCGACATTCGGGATATAAAAGAAACGGCTTCCTGCAAAGCTTATCAAACCGAAACGGCTTTTGTGGTTCACGGAGATATTGCATCGTTGAAAGTACTCAACCTTTCCGGACAATTACTTTCTCATTCTACTTTGTCGCAAACGGTAAACATAGCCGGACTGAACAAAGGAATCTACCTCTTACAAATCGTAGATAAACAAGGACGGCACGAAACTTTGAAAGTAATTAAGAAATAATTTTCAATTTATTAAAAAAATAAGTAAGGATGGTATATTTGCCCACTATATATGGGAAATATGCCACCCTTATTTTATTAAAAAATAGTTATTTTTGCTTTCTAATATAATTTGTGTTATGATATGAACTTATTTTAATAACTAACTCTATTGTAATTATAAATAAAATGAATCTAAAAAAAATGAAAAAGCATCGAAGAATAGCGATACCATTGTTAATGGCGCTATGGGTAAATGTATTTGTTTGCGCTCAAATGAACGCTCAATCGCGGGTAGTTTCGGGAGTTGTAACCGATACTTCCGGAGAAACGGTAATTGGAGCAAGCGTTACCGTTAAAGGCACACAATTGGGGACGGCGACCGATGTGGACGGGAAATATTCCCTGTCGGTTCCGGATGAAAACAAAACGCTGGTAATCAGCTATCTCGGAATGAAAACGAAGGAAGCGGCCATTACAGGGAATGTGGTAAATGTCACGCTGGAAGAAGACGTATCCATACTGGACGAAGTGGTGGT
>JAITAH010000252.1 GCA_031284225.1 Dysgonamonadaceae bacterium
GAAACCGGGATTAGCACAACAACCCGCCTTGCTCGTAGAGCATTCATGTCAATAGAAATAGCATTATCTACGCCATAACAAAACCTCGTTAGAGGTTTCATATTGATTCAACCGGATTAAAAACGCAACAAGCTCGTAAATTTACGTATATGCATTTGTTTTCATCTATTGCTGTGCAACGCCTCCGGCGTATTGGGTTTGCCTCTCGCACCCACCTTTTCTATTGACATGTATGCCCTGAGCCGGGCATTATTTAGACAATTCGTGTGTTTTTCAACCTTTTATCCGGCATCCGCCTTGCCTGGAAAGGCATTCCTGTCAATAGAAAGTCGAATGTCTCAAAAGGTCGATTTCTCGTCATTGCGAACTGCGAGGAACGAAGCAGGAAGCAAACCGGATTATTAATTATCAATGGATTGCTTCGGGCTTCGCCCTCGCAATGACGGTTTTTGTGACCTTTGACACATCCTCATGGGGTTTGCCTCCCGCACCCACCTTTTCTATTGACATGAATGCCCTGAGCCATTATTTAGACAATTCGTGTGTTTTTCAACCTTTTATCCGGCATCTGCCTTGCCTGGAAAGGCATTCCTGTCAATAGAAAGTTGAATGTCTCAAAAGGTCGATTTCTCGTCATTGCGAACTGCGAGGAACGAAGCAGGAAGCAAACCAGATTATTAATTATCAATGGATTGCTTCGGGCGCACGCCCTCGTAATGACGGTTTTGTTACCTTTGATACATCCTCATGGGGGTTGCGTCCCGCACCCTCCTTTTCTATTGACATGAATGCCCTGATCCGGGCATTATTTAGACAATTCGTGTGTTTTTCAACCTTTTATCCGGCATCCGCCTTGGGTAAGGCATTCATGTCAATAGAAAGGCATTCCCGTCAAAAAACCGTTTTGCCTTGTCAGGGCATACATGTTAATAGAAACCGGGATTAGCACAACAACCCGTCTTGCTCGTAGAGCATTCATGTCAATAGAAATAGCATTATCTACGCCATAACAAAACCTCGTTAGAGGTTTCATATTATTGAATTGGTTTGAAGCAATCTTCCAGACCCATCGCCGATAACCTCATTTTCACCTAATTTCATAAACAAAACAACCTCCGTAGCAGCACACCCTCGACCTCAGCGATAGAAGAAAGTCGCGATTTCCGTTAAAATTCCGCCACTAATTTGATATTCAGTTGTCGCCCCGTCAACCGGTCGGGCACGGCGTTTTGGGCGCCGCTAACGTCGGTAAACCACGAATAGGCATTAACGTTTTTAATTCCCAACAAATTGAAGCAGTCTAAGCCGATCCAGATGTTTTTGAAAGAATTCCAGAAAGCGGCGTTGCGGGAATGATCGTCTTCGCACCATAAGCGGTAAGAAACGCCGATATCTATCCGGCGATAGGCCGGCGCGCGGAACCGCGGCTTATATTCGTTGCCGGGAACGCCGAAAGGTAATCCCTGCGCCCAGATCACCCGAATGTTGGCTTGCAGACGATCGTAAGGTTTGGGCATATAATCGGTAAAATACATCGTGAAATTGTACAGTTGGTCGGTCGGCATCGACACCCGTTCCCCGTCGATATACTGTTTCGCCTGCATGACGGACAATCCCACCCAGGAATCCGTTTCCGGTACGAATTGTCCGAATAATTTGGCGTCGATTCCGGTGGCGTATCCGGAAGCCGTGTTCCGGCCGGAGTACCATATCCTCACATTGTTCACCGTATAGGGCACGAGTTGGTCTAATTTTTTGTAATACATTTCCGTGGTGAACTTGAAAGGCCGTCCGTCGGGAATCTTGAAATGGTAATCGCCGCCCAGCACCGCATGGATAGAGCGTTGGGAGCGGATGTCCCGGTTCAACACGATGAAATTATTTTCATTTTCCCCGCTTTGGATAATCCGAAATTCCTTATAAAAAGGCGACTGATAGTAAACGCCGCCCGCCAGTCGGAACGTATAATGCTGTTTGTTAGCCGGAACAAAGCCCAGCGACGCCCGTGGACTGAAAATCAGTTCGCGATTAAAATTCCAGTAACTTCCCCGCACGCCGGCCGTTAAAGAGAACAATCCCGCCCGGTTCCGGAATTTATACGTATCCTGAAGATAACCGGAAACGCGCGTCGATTGAATGTCGTTTTTGGAATGTAGATTGTAACGCACCCGCAAAACGTTTTCATCGACCGGAAGGGAATATCCCACCGAATCCCGCAATTCCCATTCGTTGATGCGGTCTTCAATCATTTCTTTCTGAACGCCCAGCGCTCCGCGGATCGAATGTTGATTGAACCCGACATTCCCTACCAGCGATACATTCCCCACGCGGGCATTCAACCGGTTCCGGGCGTGTTGCAGGAAAGCGCCCGTGCCGATGTTGTCCTCGTCCCCTTCGTCGAGCACATTGCTGATATAATAGGCGCCGTCGATATCGTATGTTTCCTCTTCGTGCGATTGAAAGCCGGAGAGTTGCAGGGCAATATCGGCGTGATCGCCCCAGGCATATTTCAGCGAGGCGGCGCCGAATAATGTTCGGAAACGATCCCGTTCCATCCCGTCGTAATAAACGTTGAATTTGCGGGGATTATCCGTGGTTCCGTAGGAAGTTTCGCGTTCCTGAGGGATAAAATCATACCGGTTTTCGGAATAATTGCCCAGAAAATCGACGGTCAGTTTCGGACTCAGGGAATAAGTCATATACGTTTGCAAGTCGATGGCCGCCGGTTCGTAATCGCCTTTAGTGTCGAGCGTACTCAATAGCGTCGTTCCCCGTTTATAACGCAGGCCGGTAATTTGAGAGAACTTACCGGTAGCGCTTTCCAGATACGCGCTGCCGCCCAGCAAGCTGCCCGCGATTCCGCCGGCCCGTTTAGCCGGTTTTTTATACGCGATATCCAATACCGACGACATTTTATCGCCGTAACGCGCTTCGAAACCGCCGGACGAGAATTGTACGGCTTCGGTCATATCGGGATTAATAAAGCTCAGACCTTCCTGTTGTCCGCTGCGTATCAACAGCGGGCGATAGACTTCGACGCCGTTCACATAAACGATGTTTTCGTTGTAGTTTCCGCCGCGAACCGAATATTGAGTACTCAATTCGTTGGTATTTGAAACGCCGGTACCGGCCGTCATCACCATCGATTCGATGCTTCCGCCGGTAGCGTCCACCGATAAACGGCCTTGTCCCGAACGGATCCGCTCCATCGTATTGGTTTGGATGCGACTGGCGGTAATCACCGCGGTTTCCAGTTCGTAAGATTGGGCGCGCATCCGGATATCTAAGGTCAAATTCGTTTGAGGGTTAGGAATAACAGTTTCGATTTTCTGGTATCCCAAACAGGAAAAGACGAGAGTCAGGGAATCGGCGCTGCCGACAGACAGGGAATACTTCCCTTTTTCGTTGGTAAACGTACCGTTGAGGGAGCCTTTTTCGTGTACGGTAGCCAGTTCGAGCGGCAGGCCCGAAGGGTCGGAAACGACTCCGGAAACAATAACAGACTGTGCCTGAGCAATACAGGCGCATAATAATCCGGCAATAAGTAAACGAAATTTCATGCAATAAACATCTACACAACTATTAACGGGAAAATGCGCCGTTCCGTATAATGGCGCGGAATTTTTGGGCGTTCGGTACTCGGCGCACGACCGGCAAAGGCAACCATATAACCTTGCGCCGAGTACCGAGCGCAAAGCGCGCATCGTTTTTTGGCATAAAAGCGGATCCGTATATAATATGTCAGAACTTTTATGTATTTTTGCAAAAACAACAGTACACAGATGGATATTCCATTATTACCTTGTCCGATCAAGTATTTTGTGCATATCGACTGTCCGGGTTGCGGACTGCAAAGAAGCATTATTGCCCTCTTCAAAGGAAATTTAATGGAAAGTTTGTCGCTTTATCCCGCAACAATTCCTATATTTGCACTCTTAATTTATACGGCTTTGCATTTGAAATTCGATTTCAAGCAAGGCGCCGCGGTTATCCAGTGGGGATACATCGGATGTACGGCGGTAATTGTCGGTTTTTATATTTATAAAATAGTAACACATAAATTTATTTAGTCATGGAAAATACTTGGAACGAATCTTCATCTCCTATCGACCTTCCGAATGCAACGGTTATTTTAGTTTTAGGAATCATTTCTATTGTCGGCTGTTGTTGTACGTATGGTACAGTAGGTATTATTTGCAGCATTATTGCCATTGTGTTGGCCAAATCGGCTTCCGGTTTATATGCGGCCAACCCTCAGAAATATACGGAAAGCTCGTATAAGAACGTCAATGCGGGAAAAATATGTGCATGGATCGGGTTAATTCCCTCTGTATTGTACGTTGTTTTTATGATATTTCTGGTTGCCACCTTAGGGTTTGCCGTATTGACGAATCCGAACGTCATTTATGACTATTTCGGCATACCGTCTCCCTATTAAAAACATAGATTGTTCAACATAATTTTAGTATCATGAAAGTATATCAAACAAACGAAATTAAAAACATCGCCCTCATCGGCGGTTCAAGATCCGGTAAAACCACTCTCTCTGAAGCGATGCTTTACGAGAGTGGCGTGATAAAACGCAGAGGTTCGGTCG
>JAITAH010000326.1 GCA_031284225.1 Dysgonamonadaceae bacterium
ATAGCTGGTAACGGGACATGGACGCTTCGCGCACCAAAAAGAATTTCCCGCTCCAATTTCTTTCGTGAAGAAATCCGAAGCGGGAAGAATCCTGCGCGTTTGTATTTATCGACGACTCATTCGCCGCCGTCAATCGTAAACGATTGAAGACGAAGTTGTTTATAAAATGTGTCTCTCTCTCTCTATATATATTTTTTTCGAGATAACTACCAAATAATTATAGTTAAATTTCCTTAAATTTCTCATCTTTTTTTGCGCTTTGTGCCGAGATATTGTGTGTCGTTTTTAGGTAAATCATCATTTTTTAACGATTTACGCGAGCAAAGTAAATGATTTTTTTTGAATTGTGCAAGGATTCGAGTTTTTTTTTACGATTGTCAGAAAAACTGCGCTCAACCTGCTCAAAAAAGACTCCGGAAAAGAATCCTTACGCACTAAACGTCTTAGAGCTATCTGAAATAAAGATTTCTTGATTGATTTGATCAAAATTTAAATGCGTTGGCTCTATTATTTTAGATGACTTGCCCTGTTTATCGTTTTCTTTCCTTATATTTGCGGAACGATTGAAAAAAATAATGATTCAGTGTAAAAATATTACCAAAAGTTTCGGCGATCTGCAAGTGTTGAAAGGGATTGATTTAACGGTTTCGCAAGGCGAAATTGTGGCGATCGTCGGACCCAGCGGAGCGGGAAAAACAACGCTGCTCCAGATTATGGGCACGTTAGACAAGCCTGATTCGGGCGAAATCCTTTACGACAACCTCCCCGTCCACCGGATGAAAGACAAAGAATTGGCCAGATTCAGAAACAAACGCATCGGCTTTGTATTCCAGTTCCACCAGCTTTTGCCGGAGTTTACCGCGCTGGAAAACGTGATGATTCCTGCCCTGATAGGAAATGCGAAACTGCCGGAAGCGGAACGGAGCGCCCGGGAAATTCTGGATTTTCTGGGTTTGTCGGACCGGACGGAACATAAACCGGCCGCGCTCTCCGGCGGCGAAAAGCAACGGGTGGCGGTGGCGCGCGCGCTGGTCAACCGGCCGGCCGTCATCTTTGCCGACGAACCTTCGGGAAGCTTGGATACGCAAAACAAGGAGGAACTCCACCAACTGTTTTTCGACTTGCGCAAACGCTTTCATCAAACCTTTGTAATTGTAACGCACGATACGGATTTGGCCGCGCTGACCGACAGAATTATCCCCCTGCGGGACGGGATAACGGTATGAATGTTTGAAACGCCCGGCAGGGGTTACCAACGAAATAATCAATAACAATTAACAATTTGAAACAATGTTGTGGAAAGACTTTTTCTATTTTTCGCATCGCGAGCGGCAGGGAATCCTTTTATTACTCGTATTTATCGCCGGCGTTTTTGCCGGAAAATGGATTTTTTCGCCGGACAAGCCTCAGCCGATCGAGGGGCAGGAGTTTACGGAAACAACTGTCCAACAACCGAATCCTGAGCCGGAGACGCCCGAACAGCCGGCTTATACGCCTTTGTATCCCAAACGGGAACAAACGCCGACGGGCAACGACGCTTCATCCCGGACGGAACCGAAGCGAACGTATTACCGGACGGAAAATGAACCTGCGGCACATCCGCAACCGGCTCGCTACCCTGCCGCGGAAAAATTAGCCAAAGGCGACGTTATCGAACTGAACGGCGCCGATACGCTGGCCTTGATGCGCCTGCCGGGCGTCGGCCCCTCGTTCGCCAAACGCATTACCGGTTACCGGAATCTCTTAGGCGGGTATCACCGCATCGAGCAGTTGCAAGAAGTGTATGGCATGTATGAAGAATTATACACGCAGATTATTCCTTATTTAAAAATTGATCCCGAAAAAATCACGCGCCTGCCGGTCAACAACGCTTCGCTGGACAAACTGAAAGCGCATCCCTACCTTAATTTTTATCAGGCAAAAGCCATCGTGGAACTCCGGAAGAAGAAAGGTTCCCTGACAAGCGTCGAAGATTTGCAACTGCTGGAAGAATTTACTCCCGACGACTGGGTGCGCATCACGCCCTACCTTGCATTTTAAAACGGCAGATCGTCCATTTTGTCGGACGCAGGCGGGGGCGGCGGTTCGGGCAAGGTGTAATGGGCGGCCGGTTCCGGTTGCGACTGCGACAGTCCGGCCGGTTCGATTTTCCAGGCTTTGAGGTCGGTGTACCAGCGCCCGTTAAATTCCCGGCTTTCGATATCGAAATCAATGTTCAGCGACGCTCCCGGATTCCATTGAGCGGGATTGATTTTATCGCCCCAAACCGTAATACATATTTTCTTGGGAAATTGTCCTTCGGTTTCCACAATGATACTCTGTTTCTTCCATTCTCCGTTTTTCCCCATTCCCGACTCTATCGGCAGAATTTGTGATAATTTGGCTGTTAATTGCATCTGTTTCAAAAACTTTTTTTTTGTTTAGTATTGTCCGTTGTTTTTTCGCTTTGCAAATTTACAACAAAAACTTTATTGAGAAGGATTTATTTTTTACTTTTGTTGTTCGAACAAACAGATGTACCATGCAAACCATTCAAATTTCCTCGCCGGCGGGGCTTCCGGAGGCCGCCCGCGAATTTATCGCCGCCATGGGCGATCGTCGAGTTTTTGCTTTCCAGGGGAAAATGGGCGCCGGCAAAACGACTTTCATCAAAGCGGTGTGCCGAGCGTTAGGCGTTAAGGATGTTATCAATAGCCCGACGTTCGCCCTTGTGAACGAATACCGGTCGGACGCCGCCGGCCAAAAGATTTATCATTTCGATTTTTACCGCATCGGTTCCATTCAGGAGGCTTGCGACGTCGGCGTCGAAGATTATTTTACCGGCGGGGCGTTGTGTTTTATCGAATGGCCGGAGAAAATTAAAGCCTTGCTTCCGCCCGATACGCTGTTGGTACGGATCGAAGAACAGGCCGACCGGAGCAGATGCGTTTTCCTTGAACAGGCAATCGAATCTTAAAAAATAAAAATCAATGGGTTTATTTTATTACTTTTGTTTTCGTAAAACTCCTAAGCAAACATAAAATCGGATGCAGCATCGTTTACCATATTATCGCTTAATGCCTGTTTTTTGCTGGTTGCTCCTGTTGTGGAACGGGCAAACGGTTTGGGCGCAAACAACCAAGTTTTATTCTACGGAACAGGGATTGTCCAACAGTTTGATTAATCAGGTTTATCAGGATAAAAAAGGGTTTTTGTGGATCGCTACGGAAAACGGTTTGAATAAATTCGACGGAACGCGATTTACCGTTTATAAGAAAAACCCCGACGATTCTACTTCGCTGAAAAGCAATCATGTAAAAACTTTGTTTGAAGATTCTTCCGGGAATTTTTGGATGCGATGCTCCGGCGCGCTGATGAAATACGACCGCCACCGCGACGCCTTTCAAAACGTGATTATTTATAGCGCCGACGGTTCGCGGTTCTATCCTCCGGTCGTTTCTATCTGTGAAAGGAAAAATGGCGACGTTTGGTTTGCCACTGCCGGATACGGATTGTTTTCGTTGAAGAAAGGCGAAACGCAATGCAAGCCGGAATCTGTGTTGAATGATCATCTGAACAATTCGCTCCTGACGGTGGTATATGAAGATTCGCAAAACCGCTTGTGGATAGGTACGGAAAACAACGGAGCGAATGTCTATTCGTTCGACAAACTCGAACTTTATTCTTATACAACTGCTTCTCCCGAAGGCCACCGAATCAGCGATAACATGATTTCAGCGATCTGTGAAGGTGAAAACGGCGACGTTTTTGTCGGAACTATCGGCGGCGGCCTGAACCGGTTAGACGCTACTACCCTGAAAATGACGCCTATTCCCGATAGCGACGGAAAACAGAATATTCCGGTAAAAACGTTGATTTTCGACCGATCCAACCAGTTATTGGTAGGAACCGACGGGTTCGGAATGAAAAAATACAATCCGCAGAAACAAATTATCGAAGCTTACGAGCCTTTTTTTACATCGTTCAATTTTTCCACCTCTAAGATACACAGCCTTATACAGGACAAAGATGGAAATATATGGGTAGGCATTTACCAAAAAGGACTGTTTTTTATCCCCGCCAATCCCAACGGATTTAAATATTACGGTTATAAATCTTTCCGAAAAAACAATATCGGTTCCAATTGCATAATGGCCGTTTACAAAGATAAAAACGATATTATCTGGGTAGGAACCGATAACGACGGTTTGTATGCCATCAACGAACAGACGCAGCAAGTGAAACATTATCAACATACGGATGCAAAAACCTCCGTACCCAATACGATTTTATGTATTCACGATACCGGCGACGGGCGGTTGTGGTTAGGTTCGTATTTAGACGGGATGGCTTCATTCGACAAACAAACCGGAAAATGTTCCTACTTAAACAATCAAACTCATGCGGAATTTACCAGTAATAAAGTCTATTGTATTATCGACGATAAAAAAGGCGGCCTGTGGATCGGCACTTACGGCGGCGGATTATACAATTATAACATTGCAACACAATCTATTACAGCTCATTATTACCAACAGAACGAAAACGCCGACGGGTTGGTAGGCAACTGGATCAATTCTTTGACTTACGACGATTCGGGTTTGTTATGGATCGGCACTTTAGGCGGTTTGAGTTGCCTGAATACCCGAACCGAGACTTTCCGCAATTACCAGAAAGAAAATTCTCCAATGCCGAGCAACGCTACTTTTGCTTTACAAAGCGACCGTTACGGCAATATCTGGATCAGCACCGACGAAGGATTGGCATGCCTGAATAAAAAGACCGAAGAAATACGCTTGTTTACCGTTCGCAATGGATTGGCAAACAACGAAATATGCGCCATAGAGAAAGACAGGGACGGCAATATTTGGGCAAGCACCTTTTCCGGTATTTCCAAATATTCGCCGATCGAAGATAAATTTACCAATTTTTACGCATCCGACGGTTTGCAGGGAAACGAATTCAGTTATCGCGCCAGCAGTCAATCGAAAGACGGCGAAATCTTTTTCGGGGGAATCAATGGAATTACCGGTTTCTTTCCCGACGAAATTCATTCCAAAAAGAAAGACCTGAACGTCTATGTAACTAATTTTTATTTGTTCGGAAAGATCGTACACCGCTATCAGAAATCGGGAGGCAAAGTCATTTTTGACGCACCGGTACTGGAGTTGTCGAGTATCCATCTCGCCGCGTCGGACAATGTTTTCGGTTTTGAGTTTTCTACCCTCGAATACACGAATTTTGAGGGAATATCTTATCAGTACCGTTTGGAAAACTTCGATACCGGATGGGCAACAACGTCGCCCGGAACCAACGGAGTTACCTATGCCAACCTGCCGCCCGGAAAATATCGTTTCTTGTATCAGGCCATCGATAAAGAAAACAAATCGGAAATTCATTCCATCGCCATTATCATCCGGCCGCCCTGGTATGGAACCACGATTGTCAAAATTATTGCCGGATTACTCTTTCTGTTCATCGTTTACAGTATTTATGCTTACCTGTCTTCCCGGATAAAACAGCGAAATGAAATGATGCGCCTGGAACACGCCGAACAAATCAGCGAAGCCAAATTGCAGTTTTTTACCAATATCTCGCACGAAATACGGACTCCCATGACGTTGATTATGGGCCCGTTGGAAAAACTGTTGATGAACAACCGGGACGAGAAATTGCAAAACAGCTATCTATTGATTTACCGGAACGCCCAACGCATCCTGCGCCTGATTAATCAACTGATGGACATCCGCAAAATCGACCGCGGACAGATGCAACTCAAAGCCCGCGAAACGGATATGGTCGGTTTTATTCGAGACATTATGCAATCTTTTGCATACATGGCGCAAAAGAAAAACATCCGGTTCGCGTTTCATACTTCCTATACCGAACTGAAAGTCTGGGTGGACTTAAACAATTTCGACAAAGTACTGTTCAACGTTCTTTCCAACGCTTTTAAATTCACGCCGGAACAAGGCGAAATCACTATTGAATTACTGACGGGAACGGATAACTCGGCTGCCGTCCCGCTGAAAAATTATTTCGAAATCCGAGTACTCGACACAGGCATTGGGATCGACAAAGAACAGATCGACCGGATATTCGAACGTTTCTATCAGATTGAAAGCGATGTTACGCAATCCCATTACGGAACAGGCATCGGTTTACATCTGGCGCGTTCGCTCATAGAATTGCAACAGGGCATTATTTACGCCGAGAACCGGAATAATTGCAGCGGAAGCTGCTTCGTGATTCGTATGCCATTAGGCAACCATCATTTAACCGAAAACGAAATGGAAATTATATCCGACGAAGCGCCGTTAGCAACATTCGCCTATTCCAGAAAAGACAACTTGTTTGAAATGGACGAAAGCGAGGCGGAAGAACCGGACGCCGTTTATGCCCGAACAAAATATCATGTATTGATTGTGGAAGACGATATCGAAATCAGCAATTACATCCGCATGGAATTACTGCCCTTTTATAAAATCCATCAAATCAATAATGGGAAAGATGCGCTGGAATTTATCCTGCAAGAAAAACCCGATTTGGTTATCAGCGACGTCCGAATGCCCAAAATGGATGGTATTACGCTTTGCCGGAAAATCAAATCCAACGTGCAAATTGACCATATCCCGGTTCTGTTACTTACCGCCAAATCAAGCGACGAAGACCGGATGGAAGGATTGGATACCGGCGCCGATGCATATATGGTAAAACCCTACAATCCCGAAATTCTGAAAAAGACAATTGCCGGCCTGATCGGTAATCGCGAACGGTTGAAACACAAATTGCAACCTTATACCGATAAGAACATCAACAATATCGAAATCAAGGCTTACGACGAAGCTTTGATGGACCGGATTTTGAAAATGGTGAACGACAACATTCAAAATCCCGATTTGAACGTCGAAATGCTGAGCGCCGGCGTCGGCATCAGCCGCGTACATCTGCACCGCAAATTAAAAGAATTGACCAATCTCTCGGCACGCGACTTTATCCGTACCATACGACTGAAAAAAGCGGGAGAATTGCTGGCAAACAAAAAGTTAGCTATCTCCCAAGTATATGAAGCCGTCGGATTCAATAATTTTTCCCATTTCTCCATTAGTTTTAAAGAATTTTACGGAATGTCCCCCACCGAATACATGAATAAATTTGCCGAAAGCAAGAAAGCAGGCAAAATGTAACCTGGAACAAAAAAATAGATACTGCCGGAACAATTCATGTAACATCCGGCAAACACAATACCGTTAATTTATCTTAGCTTTGTATATTAAAATGTTAAAAAATTTAGATACCATTCGGTATTGGATTTTTCGGCAGCTTTAAGTCTAAAGTTAAACAATAAAAGAAATTTTTAAAAAATGGTATTTTTATGAAAAAAATCAAATTTCTGATCTTATTCATTTTAGTTCCTTTCTGTTTATCGGCACAAAACATTTCCGTGTCGGGTACGGTAAAGGACGCAAATGGCGAAGCGCTTATAGGCGTAAGCGTAGTGGAACAAGGCACTTCAAACGGTACGGCTACCGATTTTGAGGGCAAATACTCTTTAAATGTGGCAAATAATGCCGTTTTGCAATTTTTGTACATCGGTTATGCAACGCAAACGATCAATGTACAAGGCCGCAAGTTGATTGACGTTGTACTGGCGGACGATACGAAAGCATTGGACGAAGTGGTGGTGATTGGTTATGGTACGCAACGGCGCGAAGCGGTAACGGGTTCGGTGGCTTCGATGCGGGGAGATGTTTTACGGGAAGTGCAAACAGGTAATGTTTCAAAAGCGCTTGAAGGACGTTTACCCGGAGTACAACTGTCGCAAAC
>JAITAH010000365.1 GCA_031284225.1 Dysgonamonadaceae bacterium
GTAGCTGCCACCCATTCCGAAAGCAAGCCCCTGTTAACGCTGATGATTAGCGACGATTTGGTTAAAACCGGCTTAAACGCCGGGCAAATTGTGCGCGAAGCGGCCAAACACATTCAAGGCGGCGGCGGCGGTCAACCGCATTTCGCTACGGCAGGAGGGAAAAATCCCGACGGACTGGCGGCGGCGTTAGACGAAATCATCCAAAAAATCAAATAAATGACAGTCAAACAAATCATTGCCGCTATCGAGGATTTTGCGCCTCCGGCTTTGCAAAATGATTTCGACAATTCCGGCTTGCAAGTAGGCAACTCTTCCCAAAAGGTACGGGGAATTTTGTTGTGCTTAGACATTACGCCCGAAGCGCTGGACGAAGCCATTGAACGGGACTGCAACCTGATTATTTCGCATCACCCGTTACTATTCAAACCTTTACGGTCTTTGACGGGAAAAACCTACATCGAGCGTTGCCTCATCAAAGCCTGTAAAAACGATCTGGTCATTTACGCCGCACATACCAATCTGGACAATGCGTGGGGCGGCGTGAATTTCCACTTGGCGGAAAAAATCGGCCTGCAAAACGTCCGGTTCTTAAAGCCGAATGCCGACGAATTATCCGCCGGCGGGTCCGGAGCTATCGGCGAACTGGTTGCGGCAGAGGACGAAGAATCGTTTTTGGAACGCATCAAAAAGATTTTCCGGTTGAAAAGTTTGCAACATTCGCCCCTTACCGGTAAAACGATTCGGGAAGTCGCCCTTTGCGGCGGCAGCGGCGCATTTCTGATTCCCGACGCCATCGAAGCCGGCGCCGATGTTTTCCTGACCGGCGAAGCTCGCTACAACGATTATTACGATGTGGAAGACCGTTTGTTATTGGCCGTTTTAGGCCACTACGAAACAGAACATTATACAAAAGAACTGTTTTTTGATATAATTTCGAAAAAAATTCCTAACTTTGCAATTCATTTTTCAAACGTGAATACAAATCCTGTCAATTACTTGTAAATAATATATATGGCAAAGAAAGAACAATCGGCTGAACCGAAAAAGAAAAAAGCCGGCGCTTCGCAAGCTGCAACGTCTGGCGAAACAAAGCAAAATACAACAAAAAACGCCGGTAAGGGAGACAGTCCCGAAGCGTCCGTCGAACAAAAACTGGCCAATCTTTACAAACTGCAACTGATGTTGTCGGAAATTGATAAGATAAAAACGCTCCGGGGCGAACTGCCTTACGAAGTGCAGGATTTGGAAGATGAAGTGGCCGGCCTTCAAACCCGTATTCATAAATTCCAACTGGATGCGAAAGACTTGGATACCGCCATCGGACAGCAACGAATCAAAATTACCGACGCCAATTCGCTGATAGCCAAATACCAGGAACAATTGGATCAGGTTCGCAACAACCGCGAATTCGACAGCCTTTCCAAAGAGATCGAATACCAAGGGCTGGAAGTTGAACTGGCCGAAAAACGTATCCGCGAATTTACCAACGAAGCCAAAGTGCTGGCCGAAGAAATCATAAAAAGCAAAAAAGGATACGAAGAACGCCAAGCCGACCTGAAATCGAAAAAGGAAGAACTGGATGAAATTATTTCCGAAACGAAAATCCAGGAAGAACAGATGCGGGAAAAAGCCAAACAACTCGAAACGAAAATCGAACCCCGCCTGCTGGCCGCTTTCAAGCGAATCCGCAAAAGCGCCCGGAATGGTTTGGGCGTCGTCTATATCCAGCGGGACGCCTGCGGCGGTTGCTTTAACAAAATCCCGCCTCAAAGGCAGTTAGACATCAAACTCCGCAAGAAAACCATTGTTTGCGAGCACTGCGGACGAATCATTATTGACCCGGGCTTGGCCGGAGTTGAATAAAACGCGGCGATAAGATACTGATTTTCGCCTGCTGAAACTTATCCTGAATATTTTGCCGTAAATCCGAACTTACCGCGATCAGTTTATTGGCGTCGGCGATGTACGCATTAATCTCGTAGGTTATATCGAACTCGTTGAAAGCGACTTCGAGGACAAACGGTTGCGGTTCGGGCATCACATCCGGCGTGTTTTGAGCCGCTTCGATAAGCAACTGATGCACTTGCCGCCAAGGAGTAGCGTATCCCGCCGTTACAGTAAGATGAACGATCAATCCTCCACTCCGCGCCGATTCGCTCAAATTGGTCGTTTGCATATTCATAATGTTTGAATTGGGAATAGTAATGATTTCATTTTTCAGCGTCCGGATGCGAGTAACGACCGGCGTTTTTTCCAATACATTACCTATCACTTCGTTAATCTTAATCCGGTCGCCAATTTGGAACGGCCGCATATAGGTAATGATAATCCCAGCTATCAGGTTTCCGATGGCAGAACTGGATCCGAATGAAACCAAAACGCCGATAAAAATGGATATTCCCTGGAAAATACCGGAATCGGAATGCGGCAGATACGGCCAAATCAAAGCCAGCATGAAAGCGTACAGCAAAAAACGGACAATGCTGTAAGTCGGCTTTGCCCAGTCGGAATAAAACCCTCGGATAACCAGCCGCCCCCGGTCGATTTCATTGGAAATATAGGCCAGTCCGCTGATAACGTAATGAATGATAAACCAGATAATGGCTATTATAAACAGATTGGGAATATAACGCACGATTGCCCAAAAGATATTTTTCAGCGGCGTCAAGATATACGAAAAGAGTTGCATGGCAATGTTTTCCGTTTGCGGAAAAATGCTGAACAATACCGGAATGGATATCAACAACTGTATAATGACGGCCAGCCATCGCAACAGGTTGAGGAGAAAAAAAATGACTCGTTCCTGCGCATCCACGCTCAGAAATTCGTATTTCCGGATAAACACCGGCTTCAGAAACCGGTCTTTAAGAGCGCTGGTTCTCATTTTCAATCGCCGGTAACCATAATTGGTTAGCCAGATAAACAACGATTGCAGGATAATGACGAGCGCAAACAAAAAGAGGTGTTTCACTAATTCATAACTGTCTGTGTGGGCAGGTTCAATCCCCAACAAGTGCATGATTGAATCCCAAAACTGATTGATATTCATACTGTGCTGTTTTTATGGCCGCAAATGTACATAAAAGTCCCGACAGATACACAGACCGATAAAAATTTGGTATAACCACCACCCTCTACTGCGTTTCGTTCGGAGCTTGCGACACACGATTTGCCAAAAAACCACCACTTTCTTACCTTTGAAGAATTAATCATAAAAACTACTCAATATGAAGAAAGTATGTAGTTTAGATGTGCACAAAGATACTATATTTTGTGCAAGATACAATGGAGAGAGGTATTCTGAAGTAAAAGAATACAAAACGACGACCGGAAGTATCTATTCAATGACCAAAACTCATCCATTTCTGCGGTATAATAGAATGCTATATCAAACTTCTTCTGTTGCTTATGCTCTATCACATCAAGAATATGTGGATTGAGGTTCGGAGTTTTTTTAACTCGGAAATCACCGTGTTTTTGTTAATCTGTAATATTCTGCTTATGTCGCGAACGCCACAACTATTCAGGGTTAGCTCTGCTATCTGTTCTTTTATTCCCTGTTTCCTCGCATTATAAGGATAATTCAATTGAAAACTTTTACG
>JAITAH010000376.1 GCA_031284225.1 Dysgonamonadaceae bacterium
TTTTTGCCTCGCCGCCAATGCTTTTGCATATAATCAGAAAAAGAAACTCACCCACCGCACAACGGCCATTATTTTTTCTGCAACAACAACGATTAAAAGCGCTCCGGACAACAGCGGCACCGATTTATTCATTCTCCACGAGGGAACTAAAGTCAAAGTAACCAATCGCTTGGGCGAATGGAACGAAATTGAAACGAGCGACGGCAATGTCGGATGGATTCCCGGCAAAGAAATCGAAATTATCTAAACGGGCAACGTTACAACAGCAAACAGATAAGAAATATTTCCAAATAAAAAACGAGGCTGACCCATTTTATGAATCAGCCTCGTTCTATCTGTAATTTTTATACGCAATTAATCCTCGTTGTCCATCATTATGGCAAAGGTACGTGCACGACCGGGGGTCGCCTGTACTTTTTCGAAATCTTCCTTGCTGCCTACAATGATTTTATCGTATTCTTTCAAGCCGGTACCGGCCGGTATCAAGTGTCCGCAAATCACGTTTTCTTTCATCCCTTCCAGTTTATCCACTTTGCCGTTGATAGCCGCTTCGTTCAATACTTTCGTCGTTTCCTGGAACGAGGCCGCCGACATGAAGCTGGTCGTCTGTAATGCCGCCCGCGTAATTCCCTGTAAAATCTGATTGGCTGTGGCCGGAACGGCGTCGCGTACTTCTACTAATTTCAAGTCGCGACGTTTCAACGCCGAATTTTCATCCCTCAGTTTTCGTGCGGTAACAATCTGGCCGGGTTTCAGATTGGGCGAATCGCCGGCGTCGGTTACCACTTTCTTGCCCCAGATACGGTCGTTTTCTTCCATCACTTCGTTTTTATCGACCAATTGCTGCTCGAGAAAACGGGTATCGCCCGGTTCAACGATTTCCACTTTACGCATCATCTGGCGAACGATAACTTCAAAATGTTTGTCGTTGATTTTCACCCCTTGCAAGCGGTAAACGTCCTGTACTTCGTTCACGATATATTCCTGAACAGCGGTCGGCCCGTTGATAGCCAGAATATCCGAAGGCGTAATTGCTCCGTCGGACAGCGGCGTACCGGCGCGGACATAGTCGTTTTCCTGTACCAGAATTTGCTTCGAGAGCGAAATCAAATAGGTTTTATATTCGCCGGTACGCGAAGTTACAGTTACCTCACGATTTCCGCGTTTGATGCGGCCGAACGAAATTTCGCCATCAATTTCGGAAACGACGGCCGGATTGGACGGGTTGCGCGCTTCAAACAACTCGGTTACCCGCGGAAGACCACCGGTGATATCGCCGGCTTTCCCCACGGCGCGGGGAATTTTCACCAGTACTTCACCCATTTTCATCACATCGCCTTCTTCTTTCACTACGTGAGCGCCCAGCGGCAGGTTATAGGTTTTCAGTATCGTACCATCACCGTCAACAATATGAGCGGCAGGCACTTTCGTTTTATCGCGCGATTCAATGATAATTTTTTCCCGCAAACCGGTTTGTTCGTCGTATTCATTCTTATAAGTAACGTTTTCGACAACGTTTTCAAATTCCAGTTTACCGGCTACTTCCGATACGATTACCGCATTGAACGGGTCCCATTCAAGGATAATATCGCCTTTCTTCACTAAATCGCCGTTCTTGAAGAACATTTTAGCGGCATAAGGAATGTTATGCGTAGCCAGAATAATCTTCGTATTCGGGTCAATGATACGCAATTCCGCCAAGCGGCTGATAACGATTTGGGAAGGTTTCCCTGTTTCGTCTTCCGCAATAACGGTACGCAGTTCGTCGATTTCCAGAATACCATCGTATTTGGAAGTGATATTGTTTTCTGCAGCAATGTTCGCTGCAATCCCCCCTACGTGGAATGTACGCAAGGTCAGCTGTGTTCCCGGTTCGCCGATAGACTGGGCGGCAATCACACCCACCGCTTCGCCTTTCTGCACCATCCGGCCGGTAGCCAGATTGCGGCCATAACATTTAGCGCAAACGCCTTTCTTCGATTCGCAAGTCAATACCGAACGGATTTCCACCCGTTCGATAGGCGATTCCTGAATTTTCTGCGCAATGTCTTCCGTTATTTCCTCGCCGGCAGCAATCAGCGTTTCGCCGGTAATCGGATGTTGGATGTCATGTACGGAAACCCGTCCCAAAATACGTTCATAGAGCGACGCAACCACTTCTTCGTTGTTTTTCAACTCGGTAGCTACCAGACCGCGCAAAGTGCCGCAATCTTCTTCGTTGATAATCACATCGTGCGAAACGTCAACCAGACGGCGAGTCAAATAACCGGCGTCGGCTGTTTTCAACGCCGTATCGGCCAAACCCTTACGAGCGCCGTGCGTCGAAATAAAATATTCCAGTACCGAAAGACCTTCCTTGAAATTCGACAGAATCGGATTTTCGATAATCTGACCGCCTTCTGCCCCGCTCTTTTGCGGTTTGGCCATCAAACCACGCATACCGGACAACTGGCGAATCTGTTCCTTGCTACCGCGGGCGCCCGATTCCAACATCATGAATACCGAGTTAAACCCTTGATTGTCTTCGCGAAGTTGTTTCATCAAAATATCGGACAATCGCGAATTAACGTGCGTCCAAGTATCAATAATCTGGTTATAACGTTCGTTGTAAGTGATAACCCCCATGTTGTAGTTATTCAGGATTCGTTCCACTTCGTCATATCCTTCTTGTACAATCGTTTCTTTTTCTTTCGGAATAATGATATCGTCGAGATTAAACGACAAACCACCCTTGAAAGCCATCGTATAGCCCAAGTTCTTAATATCGTCGAGGAACTGAGCCGTGCGCGCTACGCCGCATATTTTGATCACTTTTCCGATAATATCGCGCAACGATTTTTTGGACAATTCCTCGTTGATGTAACCAACTTCTTTCGGCACAAATTCATTGACCATAATGCGTCCGACCGATGTTTCAAGCAGACGTCTGACGGGATTTCCATCTTTGTCGATATCGGCGATGTAAGTGTAAACCGGAGCATGAATATCTACTTTTCCTGCATTGTAGGCAATAATCGCTTCTTCCGGCCCGTAAAATTTCAAGCCTTCGCCTTTTGCGCCTTTCCGCAGTTTGGTAATGTAGAACAACCCCAACACCATATCCTGCGAGGGCACCGTAATCGGAGCGCCGTTAGCGGGATTCAAAATATTATGCGAAGCCAACATCAGCATTTGCGCTTCGAGAATGGCTTCGTTTCCTAACGGAAGATGTACCGCCATCTGGTCGCCATCGAAGTCGGCATTGAAAGCCGTACAGGACAGCGGGTGCAATTGAATCGCTTTTCCTTCAATCAATTTCGGCTGGAACGCTTGGATACCTAAACGGTGCAAAGTCGGGGCGCGGTTCAGCAATACCGGATGGCCTTTCATTACATATTCCAGAATGTCCCAAACGACCGGTTCTTTCCGGTCAACGATTTTCTTGGCCGATTTGACCGTTTTTACAATTCCGCGGTCAATCAATTTACGGATAATAAACGGTTTATACAATTCGGCCGCCATGTTTTTGGGAATACCGCACTCGTGCATTTTCAATTCCGGCCCTACGACGATCACCGAACGGGCGGAATAATCGACACGTTTCCCCAGCAAGTTCTGGCGGAAACGGCCTTGTTTTCCTTTCAAACTATCCGACAGGGATTTTAACGGACGATTGGCGTCGGTTTTCACTGCGCTTGATTTCCGCGAGTTGTCGAACAAGGAATCGATGGATTCCTGCAACATGCGTTTTTCGTTTCTCAGAATCACTTCCGGCGCCTTAATATCAATTAAGCGTTTCAGACGGTTGTTGCGGATAATTACCCTGCGATACAAATCGTTCAAATCGGATGTGGCAAAACGGCCGCCATCCAGCGGAACCAAAGGACGCAATTCGGGCGGAATCACCGGCACTACCTTTACAATCATCCATTCGGGACGATTTTTGCCTTTCGACATACGGAACGATTCGATGACTTGCAAACGCTTCAACGCTTCGTTTTTCCGTTGTTGCGAGGCGTCAGTACTGGCCTTGTGGCGCAATTCGTATGAAAGCGTATCCAAATCCAGACGCACCAACAAGTCATAAATGGCTTCGGCGCCCATCTTCGCAATAAATTTATTGGGGTCGGCGTCATCCAACTGCTGATTTCCGGCGGGCAAGTTATCGACGATTTCCAAATATTCTTCTTCGGAAAGCAAATCGAAGGTTTCCCGGTTGGATGTTATCCCCGGTTGGATAACGACATAGCGTTCGTAATAAATGATCGAATCCAGTTTTTTTGTCGGCAATCCCAACAGATAGCCGATTTTATTTGGTAACGAGCGGAAATACCAGATATGCGCCACCGGCACTACCAGATGAATGTGTCCCATGCGTTCGCGACGGACTTTCTTTTCGGTAACTTCCACGCCGCAACGGTCGCAGATAATGCCTTTGTAACGGATCCGTTTGTATTTACCGCAATGACATTCGTAATCTTTTACAGGACCGAAAATCCGTTCGCAGAACAGACCGTCGCGTTCGGGTTTATAAGTCCGGTAATTAATGGTTTCCGGTTTTAAGACTTCCCCACTGGATTGCGCCAGAATTTCGTCGGGGGATGCCAAACCGATAGATATTTTGGTAAAGCTTTTTGCCTTGTTTTCTTTTCTAAATGCCATAATTATTGATGAATTATGAATTATAAATTTGGATATTGTATAACCTTACTCTAACGTAATATTTAACGCCAACCCGCGCATTTCGTGCAGCAATACATTCAACGATTCGGGAATGCCCGGATTGGGCATCGGATCGCCTTTCACAATCGCTTCGTAGGCTTTTGCACGACC
>JAITAH010000058.1 GCA_031284225.1 Dysgonamonadaceae bacterium
ACAAAGTACGCAAGGGAGAAACCTTGCGAACCATCAGCAGTAAATACGGAGTAAGCGTTACCAATATCCGCAAATGGAACGGGCTGAAATCCAATCGTCTGGCCACCGGAAGAAAGCTGACTGTTTATGTAGATAACGGCGGATACGCACTGACCGGTCAAACCGCCCTAATGGCGGCGTCCGGCGAAACCACCGTATCATCCAATACGCAAACCGCAGAATACGGGCGTTACAAAGTAAAACCGGGCGATTCATTTTATTCCATCGCCAAACGCTATCCCGGCTATACGCAAAACGATTTGATGAAACTCAATAATGTAACAAACTCCAAACTCAAGGCAGGGCAATATATCAAAGTTCCCAAGGTGTAAAGTATGAAAGAAACGGAAGACGAACAGGTAAAAAAAGCATTCGAGGCTTTATTGGATAGCTACGGTCAATCTAATCACCGGAAAAAATTTGACATAATCAATAAGGCTTTCAAATTTGCCGACCAGGCGCACAAAGGAGTCAAAAGGCGTTCCGGCGAACCCTATATCCTGCATCCTTTAGCGGTAGCCATGATCGTCAGCGAAGAAATGGGCTTGGGTTCGACGTCTATTTCATCGGCCTTGTTACACGACGTGGTGGAAGATACCGATTATTCCGTGGAAGATATCCGGAACCTTTTCGGCGACAAAATCGCCCAAATCGTGGACGGATTGACGAAAATATCCGGCGGCATTTTTGCCGAAGCGGCGTCGGCGCAGGCAGAAAACATGCGGAAACTCTTGTTGACCATGTCGGACGACATCCGGGTTATTCTTATCAAAATCGCCGACCGACTGCACAATATGCGTACCCTGGGTTCGCTGTTGCCGGCCAAACAATATAAAATCGCCGGCGAAACCATGTATTTATACGCACCGCTGGCGCATCGATTGGGATTGTTTTCCATCAAAACCGAACTGGAAGACTTGAGTTTCAAATATGAACATCCGGAAGAATACCGGCAAATCGAACAAAAACTGACCGCTACGGCCGGTAATCGCGGACGCATCTATGGCAACTTTGCCGCTCCGTTGAAGAAAAGCCTCAACGAATTGAGGTATCATTACAAAATGCAGGAACGAGTAAAATCTATTTATTCGATCTGGAACAAGATGCAAGCCAAAAACGTGGCCTTTGAAGATATTTACGATATTTTCGCCGTCCGCATCGTCTTCGACCCGAAGCCGGATATGGACGTGAAAAAACAGTGCTGGGAAATTTATTCCGCCATCACCGACTCGTATAAATTAAAACCCGACCGGATACGCGATTGGGTGAGCCGTCCGAAAGCCAATGGGTATCAGGCGCTACACGTAACCGTCATGGGGCCCGACGGTCAATGGATCGAAGTGCAAATCCGCAGCGCCAAAATGGATGAAATAGCGGAAAAAGGACTCGCCGCCCACTGGAAATACAAGGAACACGGCGAAGATAAAGATATTCAGGAAGAAACCGAACTCGACCACTGGCTGACGCGAATACAGGATATTCTGGAAGCGCCCAGTCCCAATGCGATGGACTTTCTGGATACCATTAAACTCAACTTGTACAACGCCGAAATATTTGTTTTTACGCCCAAGGGCGAAATTAAAACCTTGCCGCAGAATGCAACGGCATTGGATTTTGCTTACGAAATCCACAGCAATGTCGGCGATCATTGCATCGGAGCCAAAGTCAATCATCGACTGGTGCCCCTGAGCCACAAACTGTTGAGCGGCGACCAGGTGGAAATTCTGACTTCCCGTTCGCAACATCCTCAACAGGAGTGGCTTCATTTTGTAACTACCGCTAAAGCCAAGACGAAAATCGAATCGGCGCTCAAGAAACAGCGGAAAGCCAAAACCAAAGAAGGGGAAGATTTGCTGATGAACATTCTCCAAAAAGCCGGTATCGAAGCTACGATTCCTGTTTTGGATAAATTTTGCTCTTTTTACGGCTATTCCAAAAAGGAGGATTTGTTTTATTCGCTGGCCGAAAAACAGATCCAAATACCGGAAAATCCGCGGAATGTATTGAAAGAAAAGACGGATAATTTCTTAGTCCGTTATGTAAAATACGCCTTCAACGCAGGTAATTCTTCGAAGGAAGAGGCAGGAAAATCGACCGAAAACAGCCATCAATCGCCCTTCGAACAGATCGACCGGAAAAAAACCTACCTGCTGAAGGAAGAAGATTTCCAAAAGAATTTCACCACCCAATCTTGCTGTCGTCCCATTCCCGGCGACGATGTGTTCGGTT
Organism: Dysgonamonadaceae bacterium; assembly: GCA_031284225.1. Next base: position 2,269 of record JAITAH010000058.1, read on the forward strand.
ATCTCAAAGACGACGGACAGTTGGAAATCCACAAATTATCGTGCCCGCCGGCGCTGAAACTGAAAACCCGTTACGGCGACAGGATTGTTTCCTGCGAATGGGCCGGGCACAAAACCTTCTCGTTCCCCGCTACGATCGAAATCAAAGGGATTGACCGCATGGGCGTGCTAAACGATATTACCCAGTTAATTACAAACGATTTATCGGTCAATATGCGGAAATTGACCATCGAATCCAAAGACGGTTTTTTTGAAGGACGAATCAATGTAGCTATTCACAATGTGGACGATATCAACCAATTGTCGGCACATCTGCAAAAAATCAAAGGGATTAAAAGCGTGGTGCGGGTAAACGATTAATCAACAAGCATCGCAATGGCAAAAAAAGAAAGAGCGAAAAGGAATCAGACGCTCGAATTAACTCCGGAAGAGTATGCGTTTTTTTCGGAACAGTTGGTTTGTCTCGAAGGAAAACAGACAATCAAACCGGACAATATTCTGGATAAAACCATTCTCAACAATTTATTCGACGTCATAGACCGCTTGCCGAAAGAATTTGCCGATCTGATTATTATCGATCCGCCTTACAACTTAACCAAAACATTTCACGATTACACATTCAAATCTTCCTCGCAAGAGCAATATCTCGACTATCTGCGTTCCTGGTTTCCGGCCGTTGTTTCCCTCTTAAAACCGGAAGGCTCGCTCTATTTGTGCGGCGACTGGAAATCCACATCCGCCCTGCAAACCGTGATGGAAGAAAACCTGACCGTATTGACCCGGATTACCTGGCAACGGGAAAAGGGACGGGGCGCTCTGAAAAACTGGAAAAACAGCATGGAAGACATCTGGTTCGGAGTTAAAAACGAAAAGCAATATTATTTCGATGTGGATGCGGTCAAACAAAAACGAAAGGTCATCGCTCCTTACCGCAAAGACGGGCAACCCAAAGACTGGCAGGAAACCGACGAGGGGAAATTCCGGCTAACCTATCCTTCCAATTTCTGGGACGATATCAGTATCCCTTACTGGTCGATGCCGGAAAATACCGACCATCCTACGCAAAAGCCCGAAAAATTGATGGCGAAACTGATTTTAGCTTCTTGTCCGCCGGACGGAATGGTATTCGATCCTTTTTTAGGTTCGGGAACGACGTCGGTAGTCGCCAAAAAACTCGGAAGGCATTATTGCGGTATCGAAATGAATCGCGAATACGCTTGCTGGGCGGAAAAGCGGCTCCATCTGGCAGAGGAAAACAAAGGAATCCAAGGATATGTGGACGGTTGTTTTTGGGAGCGGAATACATTATTTAAAAAGATATTCAACTCCGCTCAATCAATTTCAAGGCATTGAATTTACATCTGATCAGACAGTCGCCGCAAGCGGCACACCGGTCGGGATATTTTACAACGGCATGTATTCCCGTTTCGTCTTTTGCCGTTTCCAATACCCGGCGGGAACATCTTTTGATGCAACGTCCGCATCCGGTACAGTTATTTTCAATAACAGAAATGACTTTGTTCCTGTTCTTCCGCCGACGATACCCGTTGCCCAAAATCCATAGCAAAAGCGCAATTCCTACACAAATATATACGATATTCATTGTTTAATTGTTTATTTAGAGATTATCCTCTACTTATATAGACAAGTGGAGAGGGAAAATATTTTCAGGGAAGCAGCAAAAATCAAATCGTGCCGATGAATTTGGTTGGCGGTCTGTTAAACGGCTGACCATCTGCACGCGCGCTTGCTTACTGTATGATTTTTTGTTACTTTTGCCATTATTCAATCTTTAGCATGGAAAAACTACCGGGCGCACAGCGTTTCCATTCGTCCTCTGCGGATGCTGATAGCGATGGATTTTCTCTTTCTGATCTATCCGCTGGTGTGCGTGTTTTTCATGTCTTTCAATAACGCAATCGACCTGGCTACCGCTCACAACGTCCTTGTAGTGGTGGTCATCACCGCCTTGTCGGCGTTGAACCTGAACCTGGTACTGCCCATTAAAACCGATTTGAGCTTTATGGACAACCCG
>JAITAH010000100.1 GCA_031284225.1 Dysgonamonadaceae bacterium
GGCGATTCTCAGGTCTTCTTTCGATTCCAATCCGGATAAAGTTTTCAGGCAATTAACCACTTCGTCGGCGTATCGTAAGCCGTCGATTAAGCGATAGTCCACCGTTTTTTGAGGCGCAGCGAAAATCAGCGATTCGTCGGCATATTGGTTCAGTTGTTCTACGGTAATGCCCCGGCTTTCGGAAATGCCTTTCAGGAGGCTTCCCCAAACGTCGTTGAGGAAAGCCGTCGTCTGTTCGCGGTTGGCGTCGCTCATTTTATCGAGCAGATAGGGTTCGACAGCCGATTTGTAGGTTCCGACTTTGAAAATCTGCATTTGAATGCCGCCTTTTTCCAGCATCTTTTTGTTGTACTGGATGGTGGATGACAATCCGCGGAAATCCAACATGCCTTGTGGATTCATAAAGAGGGAGTCGGCTACCGAACAGACATAGTAGGACCGGTGATTGAAATTTTCGCCGTAGGCAATAATGAATTTACCGCTTTCCTTAAAATCCAGCAGCGCTTTGCGGATGGGTTCTGCCGTGGCGTATCCGCTGTTCATTTGCCCGGCAAACAAGTAAATGCCTTGAATCTTTTCGTTGGTTTTCGCTTTTTCGATGGCGGCGAGGGCGTCGTTTAATCCGCAGGAAGTTTCGCTGCCGAATAGAAATTCAAACGGATCGGAAGGTTTCCGGTCGTTGATGACTCCGTCGAGGTGAATTTTCAGGATGCTGTTCTGCTGCAAATTGTAGGTTTTTGCACTTCCCAGCGAAGCGGCCATTCCGATAAAGAGAATGAAAGAGAGGAACGTTAAAATAATACTCGCAAGGAAGACTCCCAGTGCGGAGGCGAGCAACATCTTTAAGAAACTTTTCATTGTTTTGAAATTTACAGGTGAATGAGTGTGGCGTTATTTAAAATGCCCGGCATAGAATCCCAGCATACATTTATAGAGCTCCATCCGGTTTTCTTCGTAGCTGTAACCGTGTCCTTCGTTGTATTTTACCATGTAGGGAACCATAAATCCTTTGGATCGCAAATGGCTGACAATCTGGTCGGACTCGTTGATGTTGACGCGCGGGTCGTTGGCTCCTTGTACCACAAAGAGCGGCCGCTGTATTTTATCGATCTGATAAACCGGCGAAACCTGCCGGGCAATGGCTTCCTCTTCCGGCACATCGACGTCGTACCAGATTTCTTTTAACATCTTGAGGTAGGGTTTCCAGTATTCGGGTATCGAACTCATGAAAGTGAAGATGTTGGAAACGCCTACATAATCCACGCCGCAGGCATAGAGTTCAGGGGTTTTTATCATTCCCATAAGCGTGGCATATCCGCCGTGCGATCCGCCGTAGATGGCAATGCGGTCTTTGTCTATCCAGCCTTGCGAAAGTACGTAGCGCACGCCGTCTTCCACATCGTCCATACATTTTCTGCCTACTTGCTTGAAGCCGGCTTTCAGGAATTGGGTTCCGTAACCGCCCGAAATCCGGAAGTTTACTTGCAGGGTAGCGTATCCCCGGCTGGCAAAGAGTTGCGCTTCGGGATTGAATCCCCACGAATCGCGCACCCCTTGCGGGCCTCCGTGCGGATTGACGATGAGCGGCACTTTTTTGCCTTCGAGCGCAGCTTTCGGCAAGGTGATGTATCCGTGAATGGTAAGCCCGTCGCGGCTGGTGAACGTAATCGGACGCATTTCGGCCATATCTTCTTCTTTCAATTGCGGCATCAGGTCGTAGAGCAACGTGAATTTTTTTGTTTGGTTGTCGTATTGATAATACATGCCGTAAAGTTTGTCGGAGGTAACGGAGATGAGGAACGTGTTTTCATCGTCGTCGAAGTCAACCACATGCGTTTCTTTGTTTCCGAATTGGGCTTCCATCCGTTGGTTGAGGTCTTTGTAAAACGCGCTTTGCGGAACGATCACATATTTTTCGCCTTCATAAGCGAAATAGTCTATTTCGTAATTGCGTTTGCGGGAGCGCGACATATCCGAAACATCGTAATCGGGATGGGAGAAAACTTCCTTTACGATTCGGTTGTTTTTGAAATCATACAGCACAATCCGGGACTTATCGCTGCCCACATTAGTTGCCACGTAGGCATAGTCGGGATTCTTTCCGGAATAATCGAACCCGACCAGCGTGAACCCTTCGTACCATGCGCCGTGGTAGATGCACTTAAATTCGTTGGTAGAAAGGTCTTTGTACCAAAATTCCATTTCCGTACCGTTGATCATTTTGGAATAGGCGCGCAGATTGCCGTCTTTGTCGAAATCGTAACCGACAATCGGATTTTCAATATCGCTATTTTCAAACAACTGGGTCAGTTCGCCGGTAACGATGTTCAGCCGGTAGGGGTCGAATACCTGTTTGTTGTTTTTATTCATTTGGATAATGATGAAATCCTTTTGCTCTTTGAGCGCGTTGAGAATACCGGCTTGAATGTCGTCGAAAGGCGTCAAATCAATGTTGTTCGTACCATCTAAGTTGACGGCGTAGATGTGATAGTTTTCGTTTCCGCCTTTGTCCATCATATAGACGAGGCGGTTTTCGTTTACCCAGCCGTAACCCCGGATCAGTTCCTCTTTTTCTTCGATGATGCGCGTGGTTTTTTGGGTTTTAACGTCCTTGACATATACATGGTTTTTCGTGGTTCCGTCTTCTTTTTCCATGTACGACATGTACTTGCCGTCGGGCGAGATTTGGAACGAATTGGCTTTTGGACGCGCAAAATAATCCTGTACCTGATACTTAAAGTCGCCCTGGTCGTTAGCGGCCAGCGCGGCCAGTTCGGCTTCCGACGAAACGAGCGCCGGATCGCCGGGCAACTTGCTTTCAAACCGGGCGAACCGTAACGGCAGTTCCATGCCGGCCTGCGAGAATTGCCCGGTAATCGTATCTCCGTCGAGCGTTCCCCGGTAACTTAAACCGAATTGCGCAGACGAAACGGTGAGTTGGTTATCGGCAAACTGTGTGGTTTCGATGGGCAAACCGGCTGCGCCTTGCATCGGAATGTCCAAAGTAGTGGAGTAAGCGCCGTCCGCTTCGCTGATGTGGAAAATAATTTCCAGATTCATACCCTGTACGCTTAACGTACCTTTCCAGTCGCCGGCTATTTGTGCTTTTATTGTTATCATACTTATTAAAAAGATGACAACAAAGATGATTGTTTTTTTGTTCATAATGAAGAAGTATTAATTATTAATTGGTTGAATTTCTATTTTTTGTTTGAGGACACCGAAGTTCCATTTGTATTTATAGGCGAAGTAAGCCAATACGATGAGTCCGGAAACGACCAGGACAATCAGCTCTTTGAGCGGGTCGATGGTTTGAATTTCAAACAGCGCGTCGGTTTGTAAAACGGAGGCGCTATGAGTGGTGAACAGCGACAAAAAGATATTATTGGCGGCGTGTATGCCTATAGCTAACTCAATACCGTCGTCTAAAACGGAAATAAGTCCGAACAAGAGACCGAAGAAAAAGTATTGAGGCATTGATAACCAGAATCCGTATTCTTTGACTTCAGGGTTTGTAATATGAATTAAACCGAACAAGAGAGTGGGAATCAGGATAGCCAACCAGCGATTTTTTGTCCGTGCGCCAATACCCTGCGCCAAATACCCGCGAAACATTAATTCTTCAAAAGTGGTTTGTAAGGGAATAAGGCTCAGCGAAATGAAGATTAGAATGATAAATTTTCTTCCATCGAATTGCCAGAGGTAGTTGCCCGGAGCGATGGAAGCATCGATGATTAAATAAACAGCCATTAAGAGTGTCCAAACCAGCGCTCCGAATCCTATCCGGTTGATACGCAGTTTGCGGGCGCCGTTAACGCTTTCGGCGAATGTCCGTTTGTGCAGGAGTTTAATTAAACCGATGGTAAAAAACAGGGAAACGAGAAAGGGCAACATCATAAGGAAGAGAGTCAAGTTTTTTGAAAAACCGAAACTCGCTAAATCCATCATATTTTCCGGGTGAATAACTCCACCGCTGCTGTGAATCACTTTTACCATAATAGCAATTACCAAAGGAATCGATCCTATTATCTGGCCGCCAAAGAAGCCGCCCAAAACAACAATTAAATACTTTCCAAATTGATTTTGACCGTCTAACGCTCTTTCTAAAAATTTCATATTCAATACAGATTTAGTTGTTTATACTATTTGTTTTTACTGCTTGTTTTTGTTCCTTGTCTTTGTTCTTTATTCTTTATTCTTTGTTCTTTACTCTTTGTTTACTGTAACGTCGTCTTTTTGCCATTCCAGAATATGTCCCGGCTGGCAATTTAATTCGGCGCACAAAGCTTCCAGCGTGCTGAAGCGGATGGCTTTTGCTTTGCCTGTTTTTAATATCGACAAATTGGCAGGGGTGATATTCACTTTTTCCGACAGTTCGTTCAGGGAAATTTTGCGTTTAGCCATCATCACATCCAAGTTTACAATTATTGCCATGCTGTTGGAATTAAATGGTTAAGTCCTGTTCTGCTTTGATAACCGTAGTATATCGCAAAATTTCCGATAAAACGAGTATCACTAATCCGAGAAAGAGTAGGGGATAATTGAATTCTTGGAGCGAAGCCTTGTATCCTTCTATTTGCATATAGGCATTGGTAATCACTACCATGCAAGCATTGATGAA
>JAITAH010000120.1 GCA_031284225.1 Dysgonamonadaceae bacterium
GAGCTAATTTTCACGTTTTCAAAACGGATGTTTTCTACGAAGTTTCCTGCCGAAGCTGTAACGGAACTCGACATCTTACTATGGCTTGTTGCAGTAATATTCCGAAATGTAAGATTACGTGCATGACCGGTTTTCAAGCTCTTGTCGAGAGGTTTGTCTTCCCTGTAAAATGCAGTATCTCCCGCTTGACCAATATTCCGGCGACCGAGAATTACAAAAACCGGAGTTTGAACATCCGTCATTGTAATGTCTGAAACTTCAATGTTTTCAATTATTCCTCCGTCAACCGCTTCAAATGCAAAACCCGAAATAACTGTGGTTGGCAATTCGATAAATTTTAGATTTTCCTGCCAGTGGCGAATATGATCAGCAGAGGCTTTATGAATGATACAGTTGGATATTTTTACATTGCGGAAACCGCCGTCGGATTTGGTGCCAAATTTCACGGCATTGCAATTGGAAGCGATCGTACAATTCCGCACTACAATATTTTCTACAATGCGGTCGGCATTATGGCTTTTCAGGCAAACGCCATCATCATCGGCGTCGATAATGCAATTTTCCACCAATACGTTGCTCGCATCAATATCCATTGCATCCTGATTATAATTGCTGTGGTTATAGACATTTAAATTTCTAAGCGTCAGCGTATTACATCCGATATAATTCTGCATCCAATAAGCGGAATTTTGCATACGCAAACCTTCCACCTTTACCGAATTGCATTTGATAAAGCAAATTACGCTTGGACGTTGCCGGCTTTGAGGATGGCTGTCGTTGCCGAGTTGAAATTCGGGGCTGTCGCCGCTACCGTCGATCGTTCCTTTTCCGGTAATTGAGATATTGTGCAGATTTTCGCCGAATATCAGGGCCTTGTTACCGAAAAGTTTTCCGGAATGTGAAAAAGAATTGGTGTATTTTACTTGATTATCCGGATAATCGGCAAACGAAGGACTTCCTTTTAAAGTAGCATTTTCGGAAATATAAAGCGTAACATTGTCTTTCATGTAAAGCGTTCCGGTAACGAAAACGCCGGCAGGAACAGTCACTTTTCCGCCGCCGTCCGCAGCGCATAGATCGATTGCCGTTTGAATAGCGCCTGTGTTAATGGTTTTTCCATCGCCTTTTGCATCGAATTTCAGAATATTAAATTCGGAATTTCCGGCATTATCAAGACGCCGATTTTCCAGACTTTCGGACAAAGATGTTACTTTCAATGATTTAAGTAATTCCCTTTGTGAAAGTCCGGTTTTAATGATGATTTTTTCGATTGAGTTCGGGAGAATATCAATAAAATTGTCCGAAAATTCGGCTTTTTCGTCTTCCAGTGACACAAACACAGCGCGAGCAAACTTATCTGCCGACAGGGATAATTCAAATCCGCCTTCAACCGGCGTTACTGTTTTATAAATTTCAACTTGCGGAAAATCCATCTCTTTTTGCCGCAGTAAAAAATAATTGTTAGTGTAGATTTTCCCGTTCTTTTCTTTCAGTTTCAATCGCACAACAACATCCGATTTGGCTTGTCCTTTGAGCAAATCTGCTTCTTTCACAGTGAAACTGAACGAGCTTGTATTGGCCGGAATTGTAATGGCTTTTTTGTAACGGTTTACTTCTTTTCCATCAAATGTAATTACAGCTACCTCCAAATCGGCTTTGAAAGGTTTCAAACGGTCGGAAACTACAAATACAGCAAGTTCGTCGTTTTCCTTGTTTGCTGTAACAAGTACATCGTCGTATGCTTTCCGTGCAAAATAGTGTTGCGCTTTCCATCGCCCATAATAATCACGGCTCGACCACGAAGCCACCGGCCAGCAGTCGTTTATTTGCCAATACAGGCTACCCATACAAAAAGGCATATTCCGGCGGTGCGATTCCATAGCTATTTTCATGGCGTCGCCTTGTAATAACTGGCTGAGATAAAGCAGTGATTCAAAGTCTTTGGCTTTGCCGTATTCGTTGTTTATACAAGTTTCGATATGCCGGTTGGCTTTACTTCCGCCGCGTTGGTGCCACATCATTACTTCCGACGTAATATCCCAATCACATTCGTTGGACGCAAATTTCTTTACCGACTCGAAAACAGGAAAGGATTGAAAGCCATATTCGCTGAAAAACCGGCTTTTCACTTCATTGAATGTAGCAATGGGTAATGCGCTGCTCCATGCCGCCCAATAGTGCATATCACCCGAATTTTCGGAGCGTGTTCCTTTCATATCGTTGTAGGGCGACGAAGGAACATAGAATGTACTTGGGTCGTTTTGCACAACTACTTCGGGCAATACTTCGTGGAAAAGCGAGTAATACTGCTGCCAAACCGTTTCGGCAGCTTCGGCGTTGTTTTGTTGGCGATACTCTTCAAGCCATCCTTTGCCGTCGTTGCCCCAATTATAAAGCGCATCCATAATCTCGTTGTTTCCGCACCAAAGAGCCAAACATGCATGATTTCGCAAGCGTCGTACATTATCAATCGCTTCCTGACGGATATTTTCCAGAAATTCGCCTCTTGACGGATAGGTTTTACAAGCAAACATAAAATCCTGCCAAACCAAAATGCCATATTCATCGCAAAGTTCGTAGAAATAATCGTCTTCATAAATGCCGCCTCCCCATACACGGAGCATGTTCATATTGACATCGGCAGCGTCTTGAATGGTTTTCCGGTAGGTTTCGGCTGTTACGAGCGGCAGAAAAATATCGCACGGAATGTAATTAGCGCCTTTGGCAAAAACCGACACTCCGTTGATTTCAAAATGCAGTCCAAGACCGGATTTGTCGAAACGGCGTATTGCCTTCAGCGAACGGATACCTGTTTTTTCTGTTTTATAATCAACAACTTCATTGTTTTCTACAATTTGTGTTTTGAATTTATAAAAATACTGTTCGCCCAAACCACGGCTCCACCAAAGCCGAGGATTTTTGATTGAAAAACGGATATTAACCTTGTTCAAACCGGCTTTTAAATCGGATGTGGTCTGATTCAAAATTATTCCGGTTTCTTCGTCCAAAACCAGAATTTTTGCATCGGAAAAATCCTTGTCAGCCAAAATCTCGACAGTTTCAGTAATTTCAGCATTTCGGGCGGTTACGTTATTTTGCTGAATATGAACATTCTCAATGATTGCATCATCCCATGCTTCCAGAAAAACAGGCCGCCAAATGCCGGAAGTTACGAGGCGCGGCCCCCAGTCCCAACCGAAATGATAAGCCGCTTTACGGACATAAGGACTGAGTTTTCTGTTGAAGACGCCTCCGTTTTGCGACAGATCGCTCGCGTCCGAAACCCGATATTTTATTTCGGAAGCATCGTAAATTTCCATAGCCCTTTTTATGGGCGAGTGAAAATAAATCTGTAGTTTGTTGCTGCCTTCTTTTACTTGTGTTTTAATATCAATCGTCCATTCACGAAACATATTGTCGGCTATCAGAATTTTCTTATCGTTCAGATAAACATCAGCGTAAGTATCCAGTCCTTTGAAAAACAAACGGATATTATTTTTTGCAAGCATTTTGGCAGAAAGGTTGAATGTGGTTTCGTAAACCCAGTCTTCCTTATCAACCCATTGTACTGCACGTTCGTTCAAACCGGAAAAAGGGTCGTCGATAATGCCCTTGGCCATCAGGTCGGTATGGACGGTACCCGGTACAGTGGCAGGATACCAATTGTCCATACGAGCCATCTTGAATTTCCAGCCTTCTTTGATTTCTGTTCTTTCAGGAGATGCAAAGGCAAATGTGAAATGCAATAATATAAAGTATGGAATAAGTATGTGTTTCACTGGTTTCATTGGTGGATTATAATTTTACGATTTTATGTATTTTCCCGTTCACTGCAAGGAAATAAACGCCTGAAGGCAGAGCAGACAGATCTAATTCGGAAGCGAAACTGCTCAAAACGATATTTCCGCTCATATTGTAAATGCGTTTTTCCTTTGTGGCGCCGGTTTTGACAAAAAGTTTTTCGTTTACAGGATTAGGATACACGAACGGTTCCGTATCGTTAATTCTTATCGAATTGATGATTTCGGCGGGCAAATTATCGGTACGGAAAGGCGCAAGCGGTATGCCGTAGTTATTAAAAAGTACGCTTTGGAAATAGTTCCTGAAAGCGTAACGCACTTCCTTCGGATTGGGCACATTGCTTGACCGTACTTCTATCCGGTTACCGGTAATGCTTGCATTTGCAGGGTAATAGACCTTGTTTTCGCCGGCAATTTCAAATGCGGTTGCCGGATCGCCTTGAAATGCGAGTCCGTTACCGATATTTCCGAATGTAAGCAGAATGGTGTTGCCGGAAATGTTCCGGAACATACAAACCGGCGTATGGATATGGGTATAAGGTTCTTCACTGTAACCGTAAGTATCCAGCAGCGAACGGTAAGCCAGCCGTTGGGCAATTTCGTACTTTTTAGCAGGATGAATCTGTTCTTCTTCACCCAGGTCGCCGGCGCTTATCAGGGCAACGTTTGCAAGCGAATCCTGCGATTGGAACTGTACTTCGCGCAACAAAGCTGCCTGTGTCTGTGTTGAACCCTGATATTTGTAAGGAGCTAATTCTACATAATAGAACGGAATATCACCCCGGCCAATGTCCATGCGCCAATTCCGGACAAAAGCAGGGAAGAGTTTGGCATACAAAGCATGTGCACCAACATTGTCTTCGCCCTGATACCAAATTACGCCTTTTACGGAATATTTCGATACGGGATGAAACATACCATTATAGAGGCCTGTCGGCGTCCGTTGCGTCAGAGCGCCGCTAATGTTGAGATTTACTTCAGGAAACATCTGTAATACTTCACGGCCTGTCCATGCCTGCACGGTCGATCCCGGCCAACTTAAATGTATCATTCCCACCGGAACGTCCAATTTTTTCTGTAATTCCAAGGCATACAAATAGCCAACGGCGCTGAATGTAGCCGCCGAGGCAGAAGCCGGTTGCCACGTTCCACCGGTATTGAATTGCGGTTCGAGGGAAGCGCTACGGTTCGCGGTAAACATGCGAATATCGTTGTGTGAGGCTGATTCGAGAATGTATGCTGCTGAATTTTCGATGGGCATTCCATCCCAACCTTGTAGTGGCATAGCCATGTTCGACTGTCCGGCGCAAATCCATACTTCGCCCAACAGGATGTTACCGACGCTTTTTGTAACGCCTTCCGACGAGAAAGTAATGCTGTACGGCCCGCCGGCGTCACCTGTACTTACGGTTGTTTCCCACAAACCTTCTGCATCGGCGGTTACATTCTTTTCACCATTATCCCAACTTGTTACAATATGTACATTTTTGTTTGGGACGGCTTTTCCCCATAAGCGGACAGTGGTATTGCGTTGCAAAATCATATTACCGGACAAGATGTCCGGAAGAGTAAGTGTGGGTAAAGGTTCGGCAAGTACGGAAGCCGTTGGCTGATTGCTGAAAAGAAAAGATTTCAGGACAGGAAGTTCGTAATTGCCGTTACCTGATTGCCAAGTACTTGTAAAATCCCACGTAGCTGCTTCAAAAGTTGCTTGCGCCGCTAATTCGCTTGCTGATTTATCTTCTCCGTTATTATCGGTAGCCGTTCCGCTCACGGCAATGTCATTGATTTCCGTTTTTGCAAATGCAAAGTTATTAAGCGTTACGGTTGCATTAGCTGTTTTCAGATAACCATAAATCCGTCCATAACTCGAAGAAGTCGTGTTGATTGTGGAATTGGCTGCGCATGAATTGGATATGTTTAGAATGATTGCCTGTTTGCCCATTGTGGTGGAAGAACTTGCACTTGCTCCTCCGAGCAAACCGCCTGCCGCGCCGGTGGATGATACCGAGTTTGCGGCATAGCTTTTTTGTATAGATATATTACAACTGACGGCGCCGCTTCCCGACCATGAGTTACCGATAAGCCCGCCGGCGCCATCACCCGCCGAAACGACGCTGCCTGTGGCATAAGTGTTTTCGATCGTAATATTTCCGCCGTTGTTGAAGCCGAGAAATGCTCCCACGTTTCTTGATGTAGCCATGACATTTCCGATGACTGCACAATTATTGACACTCACGGTAACACCTGCACCGTTGATTCCTCCGATCAAAATTCCCACATTTTCAGTACCTTTTACCGTATCGTTTCCGGCTGTAGCTACACCGAGATTATTTATTTCGGCATTACCGGTTACGCTGCCGAAAAGTCCGATGTTGCCGGAAGTACGGTTGATTCTCAATCCTGTAATAAAATGCCCATTCCCGTTGAAATTTCCGGAAAAATTGCTTATCGGCAACCAGCCTTCTATTGGTGAATCGGCAGTAAGCCAACCGGTCAGATCGATGTCGTTCATCAATTTATAAAACTTGCCGGGTTCGTTGCGCACTTCATTGAGTTGGCCGGCAGTAACGATTTGATAGGGATCAGCTGCTGTTCCCGCTCCGCTACCCGAAAAAGCATTTGCAGGTAACGCTCCCACAATGCAGCATACCGCAATACATACCGATTTGAAAATGATTTTTTTCATGATAAATTAAAAATAAATACTTGTGAACTTTTAAGAAATATTGCACAAATATAGAATATCCGGCAGGAAAGGTTATCCTCGTTCTTGCCAAGTATGTATGTAACAATTCTCAATTATGTATTTTTTTTCTTCGGGTTTATTAACTTACGTTGTTTTAATAAAAAAGACGGATTGGCTGGTTCAAATTTTCTCTGACGACGGTTCATATTTATCACGGTTCCAATTCTGTTGTCGATAAGAAAAAGCGCGAAAAAGAGATTGATACAATTACATCTGTTTTGTCGAAGCGGGCAAAGAAAGAAGAACAAGTTGTATTCTTTTGGGAGATTTCAATATTTCCAATAGGGAAGATAACACGATGAAAGTACTAAAAAAAACAGGGATTTGCAGTGCTGTTGGCCATAAAGGAACATCCGTCCGATTTGGGTGGCACAAGTCATTATGACCAAATTGCCTTCAATCTGAAATTAGAAGATAAAATGACGGTCTTTTCAGAAAAAAAACAGAAAGCAGGCACTTTCAATTTTGCAGAAACGGTATATACCGAAGATGATTTAGAAATTTACAGGGAATATTTTCCGGATAAAATCAAAGGGAAAACTGAACAGGAAATCCGGAAGTACTATCTGTCCACGTGGCGAACTTTTCAAATGTCCGACCATTTACCGCTTTGGGTAGAATTGAAAATTGACTTCAGTAATCAGTATTTGGAAAAAATAAAGGGTGAGGTATGATTTTGAAAACGAGATATTCCGGATTGAAAAATTAATTGATTTTTCAATAAAAAAAATAAAAATACAGTCTTGTTTTTCTCATAAATTTAGCCTACTTTTGTGCAGAGTTATTTGAAATCACAAGGTAAAACGAAGCAAAATGAAGCAGTTCGCTCGTTTCTATATCGTTACCCATTTATACTTTCCTTTGGAACAAAAACCTGTTTTTTAGGGGTTAACAAAAGAATTTTTTGTACTTTTGTATATTTTAATAACATAATCATGACGCCGACTGTTTCTTACATAAAAAACGGAATGTATAATCTTCAAAAAAACGATGAATTAAAACGAATAATCACCGGTCTTGATACGGATTTTGTTTGTATATATCTCCGTTCCAATCCTGTCGAATGGGGCAAATATGCCATAGAACGAATGTTGCAAATTGCG
>JAITAH010000122.1 GCA_031284225.1 Dysgonamonadaceae bacterium
CAATATTTATGAGAACAAAAACGGCGTCCTGCTTTTGGGTTGTTGGGCGCATGCACGCCGTAAATTTGAGCAGGCATTGAAGAATGACCCTGTAAGGGCCGACTTTGCCTTGAAACAAATACAGTTGCTTTATCTATTGGAAAGACAGGCGGAAGAGGAAAAGCGCTCGAAAGAACAAATCGAACTCCTGCGCAAAGAGAAAGCTTATCCCATCCTGAAGGTTTTTGAAAAATGGCTGGACGCCAATTATCCACAAGTATTACCCAAATCCCCTATTGGGCAGGCTATCTCTTATACTTATACTATATATCCCCGTTTAGTGCGTTATGTGGCAGACGGAAGGTATAAAATAGACAACAATGGAGCTGAAAACGGTATCAGGCCTTTAGCCTTGGGTAGAAAAAACTTCCTGTTTTGTGGAAATCATCTGGCGGCGCATAGAACGGCTATCATCTATTCCCTGCTGGGTACATGCAAAATCAATAATGTGAATCCGGAACAATGGCTCTCTGATGTATTCAACAATATACTGGATTGCAAACGAGATGACTTGAGATACCTTTTGCCCGACGAGTGGGCAAAGAAGCAGACATCCTTATAATTCGCAACGCTATAATGAAACGGGTGGACTTCGCCGAATGCTTACGATAGAGATATGCGTCATTTTCGCTTTTTTGAAATCAATTGCTTTTCCACGCAGGGAAGGTTCAGTTTGACGGTTCCGTTTACAAATTCCGGAATATTATACGAATATAGAGATTCGGCATAATAATCGCTCGGATTTTCTTGTGGGAGAAGGAATGGTTTGGTTGCGTTGCCGTTTTCATCTAAGGAAGCGATGTAAGGCCGGGTATACAGTCCGTCTATCCTCCGACTACTGAATGCAAACCAATGGGAATTACTACTCCAGCAGTGATAACTCTCTGTGTCGGGACTGTTCGCTTCGTCGAGCGGACGGCGTTCGCCGGTCTGTAAATTCAGCAACCATAAATCGGCCTCTTTATGCCAGATGGAAAAGTTACCGTAATCGGAAAGCGTATACATGATATATTTCCCGTCATAAGACGGCCGGGCAAAAGAAACGCTTTTTCCCATAGTGTCAGCCCTGACTAACGTGTCGATTTGCTTGCCGAAGGCGCCGGTAGCCGGATCAAAATCAATCCGGCACAAATTATACCGGATTTCCCTGTATTCCGAGGGTAAATTTCTCTTTGCAGACAGGCAGAAAAACAACGATTTGCCGTCGGCGGAGAAAGACGGGAACGTTTCCAGATTTTCCGTTTTCAGTAACGGCGTACTCAGTATCCGGTAATCTTCAATATTGTAGACGACAATGTCCGATTCCGAATCGACAACCTCAATACGTTCGTTCGCTACGGAATGAAACGCTTGTTGGGTATGATTCACCGAATAGGCGATATATTTCCCCTGCGGATGCCAGTAAGGATATACGCCGGCGCTGATGGTTTCGTCGGTTTTCAGATTCAAGACAACGGTCTGTCCGCCGGTTTTCAATATCGTACCGCCATGTTCTCCCCGGACATGCAAACTCATGTCGCCGGCGGAAGTCTGCCGGAACGAATGACAATTGATGCAACTTGGCGTAACTAATGTATTTTCCAATATGGCAGTTTGTTTAAAATCGGCCAGGGAGCGATGGTAAATCCCCATTTTACTGTAAGTTTCATATCCGGGAGCAATCAAACGGTAGACCAGTCCTTCATCAATCGGGTATTCACTGATATAAACGGGAAAGGGAAGGTATTGCAACCATCGCCCGTTTCTCTTGACGGAAACAGTGATTGAAATAGCGGAACCTTTGTTTTTCTCTACTATCTTACGCCATTGTTTCGACGGAAACCGGAGGTTTTTCTTTCCGTGTGTTTCTATTTTATATCCTTTTTTGTCTTTTATTTCGGCCTGTATTTCCTCGAACGGTTCTTTCACGGTAAAGTTCAGAGGTGCGATGGACGAGGGAATGGTTACGCCGGCATAATCTGGAAAAAGCGCCGGCAATAAGTCTTGTTTCTCCGGAGAACCGGATTTTTCAATGCAAGAAGCGAGTCCCGCCAAGCAGCAACAGAATACGAGCGCGGACAGGTTCGGTTTTTTTAACTTTTTCATGAATGCCTGAATAACAGATAATACCATAAAGTCTTACCAAATTGCGGGTAAAGCGTTTTTTCCGGATCGGTAGAAGATTGGCTCGCATGGATGAATGCGTTCAAAAAATGTACCGTATCGTCGCTTATTCCTTTGGGACGTATCTCCGGTCTGAAACCGGACTGATACCAGATGAAAGCCAATGCCTGCTGGTAGTACCCGGGCGCTTCCACATCTTTCACATTCTCCCTGTTCATGAAATAATAATCGGAAAAATGCGAAAGATCTTTATTCAATAGCGTATAAGCCAGCAGATAGTCGTATGCCATTTTGTTGTCATTGTTTTGAAGGTACAAAATCCCCAAAATCATATCTTTTTCCTGTTCGCTGAACAGGAAATCTTCCTGTGGTCGGAAGCGGCGTAACTCCCCCCATTCGGGATGTGTGTTTATCTGCGCTTCGTCATTCAAATATGCGGATGTTTTTTCTGCCCATTTGCGGTAGAAAAATGTTTGTTTCAATAAATAAAGGTATTTGCGCGCAACTTCGTACTGTCCGTTTAACAAGTTGGTTTCGGCCAGACGTTGGATACATCTTACGCTTTTTCGATAACCGGGGATGGCTTCCATAGCTTCGAAAGCAAAACGTTGCGACGTGTTGATCAGTCCCAGGTGATAATAAATCTCGCCGGTCATAACGCCGGCGATAAATTCTTTTCGGAAAGCCGGAAGCAATCCTTGCGGTCCGTTCTGGAAATAGTCGAACAGATAATTGGACAGATAGTCTTTTTGTGCCAGCGCCAAGTTCAGCGTTGCGACGGATAACGGCGTATCCGGCGATTTTACGTCAGCCATCCGTATGATGATATTCCATTTCTTCATACGTGCAAAATAGTCGTACGCCATGATTTCTTCTTTTTCCCAATCGGCATAGCCCTTCAATCCTCCACCGGCGAATCCGATAAGCAGCAACCCTTGAACAGACAGGATGAACAGTCGCTTTCTCCGACTGTTTGCCTTAGGGAGTAATTTTATCAGAAAGGGCAAAAAGAGCGTAACCGAAAAAATCACCGGCAATAAACCCGGAATTATGCCCGGGTAACGATAATAGTTTCCGGCCAGCGCCAGCCGAATCAGCGGATATTGAAGTCTCATACCATATTTGGCAATTACGGATAAGAGACAGACCATGCCAACAAAAACGCCGAAGAAGGTCAGTAGCCGTTTCTTCGATATGTTTTCCCGCCATTCCGTCATCAGGCACATTCCTCCAAAAACAAAACAAACGCTTCCTGCCAACCAATATATTATGGGAATCATCAGCAGGGCGTACACGCGGCGAATCAACCCGGAATGAATAGAAAGGTACGATACAAAGATCGACAGGGATATGATAAGCGCCGCCAAAGCGGTCAAAAGGAAATTTTCGTCCAGCAGGCAACAGGCGTAGGCGAGAGAGGGAAGGAATGAAAGTAAATAATAATCCGTGTTTTTCGAAAAGTGACCGGCTGTATGCCAAACCAATCTTTGCAGCAGAATTAACAACAGGACAATACAGCCTGCACCGGCAAAGGAATCAATGAAAAACTGGGTGAAGAAACAACTTACGTAATCTGCCAATCCTCCGGGAAAACTTATCATTTCAATAAAAAAAGCGTTCGTCATCAGGAACAGTTGTATTTCTTCCTGATAATGCAAATGATGCCTGTAAAAAACGGCGTAAAACAACCAGACGGCTATCCCGAAGAGGAGCGTAAAGGCGTTATGTATCTTGCGCATGTATTTCGGACTCTAAATGCATAAAAAGTTTCAGATAGAGAAGGATTTATTTTTATTTCCTATCCCTATCCGAAACCGTTGTTTTTTACCTTCTTACAGGGCTTTAAATACCCAATACCAGTAATTTGAATTAGGTGCATGCTCCTGGGCGCCCAGAACCAGGGTGTTTTCATCCAAACGGATGATATGATAGACGTTCCATGGAGTGAAGTTCTCGGCATTGAAGTCATACCCGCACAAGATATTCGTATTTGTCACGGTGAGCGTACCGATTGACCAGCCGGCTTTTCCGGTCGACATGTCGAAATCGAATTTTCCGGAGAAAACGGCGCCGTCAGCGCTCGTTTTTATCATTTGTTTACCGCTCAGGATGAATTTCATAGATGCTCCGAGTCCGTCGGCCGGCAGATTTTTCCCGCTACACTGTTCGGCCATGTCGGACGGTTGGAGAATCCACCATGCAGGTCCGGCGTCCGAATCTCCTCCGTTACCGAAGCAGTTTGCTTCAGCCCACGTCCAGACCTTTTCGCCGGCGCCACAAAAATAACCGTATTCGGGGGGAACCGGGAAATACATATCTTCTACTTCGACATCAAACGTTTTCTGGAAAACCGTTCCGTCGGCAGCCAGCGCGTTCAGTGTAATGGTCTGTTTTCCTTGAATCAGTAATGTCATTTCGGCGTCATTATTGCTAAGGGTATTTACGCCGTCCGTCCATTGGCAAAGTACCGGACTGGAACAACTCATCGTCACCTTGTTTGTTTTTTTGCCGTTAACGACTACCGGAGTAACCGATGCCTGAATCTGGTCAGCGGAAGTCACCAGTACGCCTACATCCCTGCTGTCGATAATCGGATCGCAGGCCATCCCAAATGCCGTCATACATATAATAATTGCTGTATAAACTAAATTTTTCATGTTCATTTTGCTTTTGATTTATCGTATTATTTCCAATTTGTATACAATGACTCCCCCGTACCCCATCCGGCATTTTGTTTGTATAAGCCGCCGGACAGAGAGATCTGACGTTCCGGTATCGGGAAGAAGCCATTGGTCGCCCGGTATCGGTTGGCATATCCGCCTCCGTTATTGACGGTCGTATTCCGGTCGGCGACGCCTTGGTAATATACCGGCTGACCTTCCTGTACGGCCAGCGCTTGTTCGGCCGTGCGCCAACGGCGTATATCATTCCATCGCACCCCCTCAAAGCACAGTTCCCACCGCCGTTCATTGCGTAAGGCTTCATCCGAATAGCTTCCGACAGGCGGTAGCCCGGCTCGTTGCCGTACCTTATTGATCCCGGTTACCTCTTGTTTTAATTCCGACTGCATCAGCAAAACATCCGCAAAACGGATGAGTACCAGATCGTGAATATTAGACAACTGGAAATTGACCGAGGTATAGTCATACATATTCTGTTCGAAAGTTTCGGTATAGCTACCGTCCCCTTTTTTAGAGGAGACAGGCGCTGTTTTCTTGTTGAAATAGTCCGTTTCCTGGACGAAATCAATCCATCCGGCCGCACCTTTTTCATATCCCAGCGGGTCTAATTCTTCGCGTATATCGCAGATAGAAGATTTACGCCTGATGTCATTCGGTTCGGTTTCTACCCAGTCTTTCCACAGGTTAGGAGCCACAGGTCCGGCGCCCCATCCTTGTCCGAAAGGAAAGGTCTTTGCTATATCCTGTCCGCCGCGAATCCCGAAAAATAGCGCATAGCCGTTTGAATATCCGATCGTGGTGCTCCAGCTTGCAAATTTGGAATATTTGACGGCGAACATGGATTCCGGATTGATGCCGTTGTCGTCTTCCACCCATTTCAATCCCTGTCCCTGCGTAAAAGTGTAGTCTTCTTTTGTCAGCCGGTTGCTGTACGCCCATAAATTGCGAAAATCCGACCCTACCAGATCATATCCCGAATTGTTCACGCAATCGTCAATGTAACCGATTACCTCGTTTTTACCGATTACGGATTCGTCCGGTAATTTCACTTCGGTTTTATTATAAAAACCCGTATAGAACAGGAATGCACGCGCAAGCATAGCTTCTGCCGTCCATTTGTCCGCATGTCCGCTTTCTACCCATCCGGAACTGAATTTTCTTGCCGGCATTAGCTCAATCGCCGTTTTCAGGTCGGAAATAATCTGGCTCCAGGTCTCGTCGGGAGAGGCTTGCGGTTTTTTTTCAGCAACCGGACTGATCATCAATGGGATGTTTTCAAACAGAGATGCCAGTTCATAGTAATATAATGCCCTTAAGAAGTAGGCTTCGCCAATCATCTGGTTTTTTTGGTCGTCGCTGTTGTAGCCGTCGCAGTCGCCTAATGTCTCAATTGCCGTATTCGCCCGTTGGATGCCGGCATAGCGGTCTACCCAGAATTGACCGAGCATATCCGTTTCGTTACTCAGCATCAAGTCGAGGGCTTGGAGTTGCCGGTCGTTCAAACCGCCGCCTCCGAGCCGGTCGTCGGAAGCCAGTTCCGATACCATGTAGAACGAACGTTGGGGATTGGCATTAACGACGCTCAAATTGTTATAAATCCCGGCGATCATTTGTGTCGCATCAGTAAGTGTCCTCGGATAATTTGAGGTGTTTTTTTCAGTCAGGTTTTCCGTGTCAAGAAAACTTTCGCAGCTTGTGGCGCCTGTCAGGACTACCATGCTCATTACTATGTATATTATTGCTTTCATCTACTTATATTTTTTAATGTTCGACAATTCATTTATATTCCCTTCCCCGGTTAGAATTTCAGGTTGATTCCGAATAGATACGTTCTTGGACTGGGGTAGAATCCCAGGTCAAGACCTGACGCCCATGCGTCTGTGCTGTCGTTGTCGGTCGGAGAGTATCCGACTTCGGGATCCATACCCGAATAACCTGTAATCGTAAAAAGATTTTGTGCGGTAAAATAGATTCGTGCCTGGGCGAACGGCGCCTTGGTAAATAACCGTTTGAAGTCGTATCCCAAAGTAATGTTCTGTAGTCTCATAAAATCTCCGTTTTCGATGTATATATCCGATATATTCATATAGTTGGCGTTCGAACCTGCGGTCAATCGCGGCCATTTGTCGGATGTGCCTTCGCCGTGCCAGCGTTCATAAACCTCCGTGGTAAAATTTTCGCAACGGCTGTCGGCGAATTTGCGGTAATTCTTTGCGATTTGATGGCCGAATGCTCCATACGTAGCAACGTTCAAGTCAAATCCTTTGTATTCGATATTGAACCCAAAACCGGCCCTTATTTTCGGATGAGGATTCCCGATTTGCGTCTTGTCATCTTCGTCAATCACTCCGTTGTTGTCGCGGTCGGAAAATTTCAAATCCCCCGGCTGGACATTCGACTGGATGATCCCTTTTCCCGCAGCTCTCCAAGCGTCAATATCCGCCTGGTTCTGAAAAATGCCTTCTGTTTTGTAGCCATAGAAATAACCGACCGGATAACCTACTTCGGCGCGATACATTTCGGTCGTTCCCTGGGTCAGCGCATGTGTTTTGCCCGGAATAAGACCTTCGTCGTTGGCAATGTGGGTCACCTTATTTTCATTACAGGAAAGATTGGCGTTGAGGCCGTATGAAAAATCGTTTCCTGCATGGTCGTTCCAGTTCAGCGCTACTTCAAATCCTTTGTTTTCAATATCGCCGCCGTTGACATAAGGTGCGCCGTCATTTCCCATTCCGAAAGAACCCAGTATCGGCGCTTTCAACAGCCAGTCTTTTGTCGTCTTGACATACCAGTCGAAAGCCATTCCTAAACGAGTATCGAGAAATCTGGCGTCAACCCCTAAGTCAAGCTGCTCGGAAGTTTCCCATGTGACGTCGGGATTCGGTAATTTATTTGCATAACCGCCGGTCGTTTGCGAGTCTTTCGCATTCCCGAATGAATAAGCTGCCGTATCGTCGAACGAAATGGTGGCCAGATATTGGAAATTCGAGATGTTGCAATTCCCGTTTTGTCCCCAACTGGCGCGTAGTTTCAAGAAATTAAGCCATGAAGCCGCAGATTCCATGAACGATTCATTTGTCAGTACCCAGCCGGCAGATATGGAAGGGAAGTATCCCCAGCGTTTCCCGCGTGCAAAATTGGAAGAACCGTCGGCGCGCATAATCAGGGAAGCTAAGTACGTTTCATTCCAGTCATAATTGACGCGCCCGAAGAAAGATGCCAGCCGTCCTTGGCCCCAAGGTTCTCCGTCGACGGTTGTTATACCCGCTACAATACCCTGTGTCGTACCCAGGTAAGCATGTTTGTAATCGTCGAATAACGGATCGCCGTTTTTTGCGCTCCAGGATTCGCCCATGCCCCATTTTTCAATGGATTGGCCGGCCAAAATGTCAATATGGTGCATATCCAGGTTAAACTTGTAATTCAGGGTATTTTCCCATGTGTAGTTCCATCCCAGACTCCCGCTTTGCTCTATGGACGCCACATTTCGTATGGTCGTACTGGCTAACCTGTATGCCTGCGCTAAGCTGCGATAGGAACTTGTCGTCATTTTATATCCGAATTGGGATTTGAAGATCAAATCTTTGACAGGTTGTACCTGTATGTTGGCCGACATATTCAGCGTATGATTTTTGGAAGTATTGTATCCCCGTTCATAAACCATCAATGCAATCGGGTTCAGTATGAGGGAGTCATATCCTGTCAGGCCCATTTCATCTTTGTCGGCGAGTGCAAAATATCCTCCGACGTTGTTGTAGACGGGCATCACAGGCGCTCCCCGCAGCATGTTGGAAATGTCGTTCCCGTATTGATTACCAATACCGATCCCTTGCTTGGTCGTGTATGTGTAATTCAAATTCTCCCCGATTTTTATAATATCCAGGTTGCCGGACTTCCACAATACATGATCGGAATTTAAGCGTACGGTCAACCGATCATAATTGGATTGCACGGGTTTCCCGAATATTCCTTCCTGCGAAGTGTATGAAACGCCTAACGAGAACCGGGATATTTCGCTGCCGCCAATCAGGTTGAGAGAATGATTTTGAATGGGCGCATTTTTATTGCGTATTTCTTCCAGCCAGTTAGTACCTTTCCAGCTACCGTTCATTGCAGATTCGTAGTATGACCCCAAATAATTTCCCCAGTTATAGGGACTCAGTCCTTCATTGAAGTTCATTTCGTCCATGATCGCCATGTATTGTTGTACATTCAGTAAGGAGGGCATTTTATAGACATTCTGTACCCCGAAATATCCGTCATAGCTGACTTGTATTTTCCCGGATTTCCCTTGCCTGGTGGTTACCAGGATAACGCCATTGGCCGCCCGCGCGCCATAGATAGCGGCAGAGGCCGCATCTTTAAGGACGTCGATAGATTCAATATCGCTTGGGTTCAGGTTATTAATATCTCCGCCGGCCACTCCGTCAATTACATATAGAGGTGCATAGTCGCCTACGGTACCGATTCCGCGGAGGGACACTTTGAATCCTTCGCCCGGTTGCCCGGAATTTTGGGTAATACTTATGCCCGGCGTTTGACTTTGCATTGCCATAAAGGCGCTGGTCGTACTTAATTTCCGGATGTCGTTACCCGATACTTGCACGGTTGCGCCGGTTACTAATTTTTTCTTCTGTACGCCATACCCGATTACCACCACTTCGTCTAACGATTGCGTGTCTTCCTTCAGTATGACGGCGTAATCATTTTTACCGGCTTCGACGTTAATAGCAATCGGAAGGTAGCCGATATATGTGATCGTTAGGGTCGCCTCCGAAGATACGTCAATACTGAAGCGCCCATCCTCGTCGGTAATCGTGCCGTTACCGGTTCCTTTTTCCATTATATTGGCGCCGATAATGGTTTCCCCCGCCTCGTCGACAACCGTACCTGTCACTTTTACGGTCTGTTGCTGTGTCATTGCGATGCTCCGGTCAGGATGAGCGCCGGCAAACGTAACGGTTGGTAAAAGACTGCAGGTCATCAGGAATACATATACACATACACAAAAAAAACGATTCGTTTTTTTGTGATGATTTACCATTTCATTTCTTTTTTTTAAATTCATGATTATTTTTTTATTATAAGGTTTGAAAATAAGATTTTGAACTCTAATAATAAGTTCACCATAGCTGTTATACAGTATTTTTGGCATGTAACAACTATATAACTTAACTCAACTATTTATTTCCGTCATTCCATAGGCATCTGTTTTTATCATGTTAAACATACTCTTTTTCATTCTCTCGTTGCGCTTTTTATTATGTGTAATTCGTTGCGACAAAATTAATCTTTTAATTTCGATACAGTCAAAAAAAATGAAACATATATTTGCAATTTCCGAACATACTTATAAAATATGAAACATAATACTATATAATTTGCAACATTTGAATTATTTC
>JAITAH010000137.1 GCA_031284225.1 Dysgonamonadaceae bacterium
GTCGTTATTTTGCTTGCGTCACCCGATTTGGGTGGCGCAAAAAGCACATAATGCTGTGTGACAACAATATACAATTTTGAAAAAACTCAATTTTGAAAAAGTGACGAAGTCAGGAGTCCCGTTCCCCCTTTCAAAACGAGCAGTCGCATGTCCGTACAGGGAGAGAGATATTTCCGTAAGGACAGAGATAAATTTCCGTATAGATGAAAATAAATTTTCGTACTGATGAAAATTTATTTTCGTATAGACGGAGATAAATTTTCATATAGACGGAAATTTACTTCCGTAAGGACGGAAAAGCAAAGCCGCAATGATGCGCCATTGAAGGGTACGATACGGAGCATACAAAGGAAGAAATTCCGGTTGCCGGGTCGATCTATCGCGCTTACCGTTTCCAGAATCCCGGCGAAAAGAGTATCAGAATCGTGAATATTTCCAACCGGCCGACAAACATCAGGAAAGATAAGTACCATTTAGCGAAAGGGGGCACACCGGCATACGAGCTGGCCAGTTCGCCGAATCCCAGCCCCACATTTCCGGACATGGAAACCGCCGCTACTAAGGCTTCTTCAAAACCGACGCCGCTTAGAGTGAGTATGCCCCAACTGACAAAAATAATGCCGATATAAAGGAAAACGAACGCCAACAGGCGTTGTACAACTTCAAACGATAAGGCTATGCCATTGATTCGGACGGGTATAATAGCCCGCGGATGAATCAGCCGGTTAAATTCGTTGACGGTGTTTTTGGCCAATACAACGCCCCGGATGATTTTTAATCCGCCGCTGGTAGAGCCGGCGCATCCGCAAAAGACCATCAAAAACATTAACAGGATGCCGTAAGCATATCCCCAAGCGGAAAAATCGTCGGTGGTAAATCCGGAAGTGGTAATGGCGGAAACAACCTGAAACAGCGAACTGCGCAACGAATGGAAGCCGTCGTACCCTTTGCCCCACCAAAGGCCGAAGCCGATGAGTAAAGCGCTTCCTGCAATAATCAGTAAAAACCAGTGCAATTCTTCGTCTTTGAAAAATTTTTTCCCGGCGCCTTTGAAAAGGAACATGTACAGTAACGTAAAATTGATACTTCCGATAATCATAAACACCGTTTGCACCATTTCGATATACATCGAATTCCAATGGGCGGTACTGGCCTGCTTGGTCGAAAATCCGCCGGTAGAAATGGTCGTAAACCCGTGGCAGACGGCGTCGAACCAGCCCATAGGTCCCAATCCCAATAATCCGATGAGTATCGCCGTAAGTAAAACATACATACCGAACAAGCGCTTGGCCATTTGATTGACCCTCGGACGAAACTTGTCGTGAGTCAGTCCGGTAGATTCGGTATCAAATAATTGGGCGGCGCCCCCTCCCAATAAAGGCAACAGGGCGACAAAAAAGACCACGATTCCGATACCTCCCAGCCATTGGATGATGCTGCGCCAAAACAGCAATCCCTTGGGAATTTTGTCGATACCGGAGAGAATACTGGCGCCGGTTGTGGTAATTCCCGACGTTGCTTCAAAGAAAGCATCGGTAAATCCGGAACAGATGCCGCTTAAATAAATGGGTAATGCGCCAACAAGGGCAAAGGTAATCCAACAGAAAGCTACGCAGATATAACTTTCCCGTTTCCCGATAATATTGTTTTTTTTACGAAACCCTGCGGATAACACCAATCCGGTTCCCACCAACAGGGAGAGAGTTGCCGAAAAGATAAACGCCGGCACATCCGGTCCTTGAAAATAACAGGCTACGCCTGCCGAAAGAAACAGGAAGAGCGATTCGAGAACAAGCATAAACCCGATTACCCGGATAATAAATTTCCAGTTGATGTTCATGGCGTTTCAATTAAAATAATCCTCAATCTTTCGCATGGCGGTATTCAAGCAGAATACCAGTACATGGTCGCCTGCCTGTATTTGGGTATCGCCGTTGATGATTTCGGCTTTCCCGTCCCGGATTCTTCCGCCCAGCGTGAGGTCTTTGGGCAAGCGCAGGTCTTTGACGGGTTTTCGGGTGATTTTAGAATCGGCGCGAGCCACCAGTTCGGCGACTTCGGCATTGGCGAACGCCAGACTTTTGATGGTCGAAACGTCGGCTTGCAGCAGGAAACGGTAAATATGGCTGGAGGCAATCAGTTTTTTATTGATGATGGAGCCGATATCTAATTTTTCCGCCATTTGGATGTAATCTAAATTTTCCACTTCGGCAATCGTTTTGGCGACGCCGAAATTTTTGGCTGCCAAGCAAGCCAGAATATTGGTTTCGGAATTACCGGTCAGGGCGATAAAAGCGTCGCAGTTTTTGATGTTTTCCTGTACCAGCAAATCCGTATTCCGGCCGTCGCCGTGAATAATCATGACGTTGCTGCCCACTTTTTCGGCCATCCGGTAACTTTTTTCCTTGTCTATTTCCAGTAGTTTGACGTCGATGTGGTGCGGAATTCGTTCGCATAATCGCAAGGCAATCCGGCTGGCTCCCATAATGGTTATTTTCCGGATGTGGATATCTTCTTTTCCGGTGTAAGTTTTTATGGTGTCGAGATGTTCTTTCGTTGTGGTAAAATAGGCGATGTCTTCCGCCAGAATCTGGTCGAAACCGTAGGGAATAATGGTTTCGTTGTTTCGTTTGATGGCAACGATGTGGTAAATACGTTCTTCGCCGTCGTGTCCCAATTCGTGCAGGTATTTGTTGACAATCGGCGCGTTTCGGCGGATTTTGATGCCGAACAGGATGAGTTTTCCTTTGGCAATTTCCCACCACTGGCGCGTCCATGCCTGTCGCAAGGCGGTAGCGATTTCTTCAGCAGCAAGTATTTCGGGACAAATCAGCGAATCGACGCCCAGTGCGGAGAATAATTCGGCGTTTTTGGGCAGCAGATATTCGTTGTTTTCGACGCGGGCAATGGTTCGTTTGGCGCCTAAATGGTGCGCCAGCATACAGGCCGTCATGTTGGTCGATTCTTCGGGAGTAACGGCGATAAACATATCCGCCTCTTTGATTCCTGCCGTTTTCAAATCGCGGATAGAAGTCGGATTGCCTTCCACCGTCATAATTTCAAAATTACTGGGGAAGTTGAGTTTTTCCTCGTTGGTATCCATCAACACGATGTCCTGATCTTCCTGCGAAAGCAGTTTGGACAGGTGTGTGCCCACTTCTCCGGCGCCTCCGATAATAATCTTCATATTAGTTCTTTCAAAATACTGTCTGCATCCATTCCGCACCAGCGGTACAATTCGGGAATCGTTCCGTGAGGAACAAATCGATCGGGGATACCGATCCGTTTAATTTCCGGCGCATAGCCGTTTTCGCTCATAAATTCCATAACGGCTGTGCCTAATCCGCCGGTTATGGTACCGTTTTCGACGGTAACGACTCGCCGGTAGTTTTTACCGATTTCGTGCAGCAAGTCCGTGTCGATGGGTTTGAGATAAATCATGTCGTAATGAGCGGCGTCCACGCCGGAAGCTTTTGCCTTTTCGATGGCTTCGCCGGCAATGTCCCCGATGGGGCCGATACTGACGACGGCAATGTTTTTCCCGTCTTTGAGTTTGCGTCCTTTGCCCACCGGCAAAAGTGCGAAAGGCAGTTCCCAATCTTTCAGTTTACCTTTTCCGCGGGGATAGCGGATAGCGAAAACGCCGTTTCCTTTTTGTCCGGCGGTGTACATCAAGTTGCGCAAGTCGATTTCGTTCAACGGAGAGGCCACCGT
>JAITAH010000293.1 GCA_031284225.1 Dysgonamonadaceae bacterium
ATTACATTCACTCCCGTTGCCGGCTACTGAAAAAACGCGGTAAATGCGATTTGGTGATTATCGACTACTTGCAATTAGCAGGAGAGAAAGGAGACAAAAACCGAAATCGTGAAAATGAAGTATCGCAGATGAGCCGCGAAGCTAAATTAATAGCTAAAGAGCTGGATGTTCCGGTTATCCTGCTTTCACAGTTAAATCGCGATGTTGACAAACGGACAAAGAAAATACCGGTATTGGCAGATTTGCGGGAATCGGGAGCAATCGAACAGGATGCCGATATGGTGATTTTCATTCACCGGCCGGAATATTATGATAGTCATGCCGAAAAAGGATATGGCGAATTGATAATATCTAAATACCGGAATGGATATACCGGACGGATTTCATTCAAATACAATGTGAGTTTGACGAAAATTTATGATTATGATTCCCAAAGACAGTTGAAAATGAATTCAGTTAATAGTCATGAATCTAAAAATATACCATTTTGATGAAGCTGTAAAATATTTGTAATGGATTACTCTGATATACAAGGCTTATTAGATGGGTTGCGGCCTGTTTCCCGTATAACGGTATCTGAATGGGCGGATAAAT
This sequence comes from Dysgonamonadaceae bacterium, assembly GCA_031284225.1. The sequence continues at coordinate 595 of JAITAH010000293.1, forward strand.
ATCGTTATTTATCTCCTATCAGTTCTGCAGAACCGGGAAAATACCGTACCGACCGGACGCCCTATATGCGTAAAATAATGGACTGCCTTTCGTACACGGAATCCTACAAAAGAATTGTATTTATGAAAAGCGCACAAACAGGAGGATCGGAAGCCGCCATTAATTTTATCGGCTACGTCATACATATCAATCCGGCGCCTATCATGATGGTACAACCCAATGAAGATATGTACAGGAAAGTATCCAAAGGTCGTATCGATCCGCTCATTGAAATGTGTCCGGAATTAAAAAATCGTGTTTCTGAAAAAAAATCCCGCGACAGTTCTAATACAGTTAATCAGAAAAATTTTTCCGGCGGCGTCTTGTATCTTACCGGCGCTAACAGCGCTGCCGGATTGCGTTCCGTTCCCGTCCGTTTTCTGATTCTCGACGAAGTAGATTCTTATTCATCCAATTTGAACAATGAAGGTTCTCCGATTGAACTTGCTATTGCCCGTACCGAAACATTTTCCAATAAAAAAATATTCATTATCAGTACTCCTACTATTGCAGGTATGTCTGCCATTGAAAGTGAATTTGCCGAAACCGATCAGCATTATTATCATGTTCCCTGTCCTCATTGCGGCGAAAAACAGCGCCTTATATGGGAACAGTTGCAATGGGAAGACGGCCGTCCCGAAACCGTCCGGTACTACTGCATCCATTGCGGCACAGGAATAGAAGAAATACACAAGGAAGAAATGCTTACGCAAGGTGAATGGCGTCCGGAAAAGCCTGAATTATCCAATCCGGATGTTATTGGTTTTCATATCAATGCTTTGTATTCTCCTGTTGGTTTGGGATCTTCGTGGAAAGAGTTAGCAGGCTTATTCCTGAAAGTCCAAAAAAATCAGGATAAATTAAGAACGTTTATTAACACAAAATTAGGTGAAACATGGGTAGAACAAGGAGAGGCTCCTCCTTACAAAAACCTGTATAACCGCCGGGAAAACTATTCGTTGAATGTCATACCCGACGACGTTTGCTTCCTTACCTGTGGCGTGGATACACAGGATAACAGGCTGGAGCTGGAAATTGTCGGTTGGTGCGCCGATAAGCGGTCCTACTCAATAGATTATCGTGTATTTGAAGGCGATCCGGCGAAGGCGGAAGTTTGGAATAAGTTATCCGGAGTTGTCAATGAATGTTGGCAGCGAAGCGACGGCGAAGAATTTTACATCCGGATGATGGCTATCGACAGTGGCGGACACAAGACTTCGCACGTTTACGATTTTTGCAAAAGATTTAGTCCCAATCGAGTAAGAGCTATCAAAGGCATGGATAATTTAAACATGCCTTTTTCATCTCCCAAACAAACCAATATTACCAAATCGGGAAAAAAAATCGGAAAAAAGGGAGTGTGGGGCGTCGGGGTTTCATTCCTGAAAAGCGAACTGTATTCATATCTGCGTTTGGAAAAAGACAGTGAAGGCAATCCACCTCCCGGATATTGCCATTTTCCCGAATATCCCGAACACTATTTTCGTGGATTGACTGCCGAAGAATTGGTTTCTAAAATCGTTAAAGGCTACACCCGGTATGAATGGAAAAAAGTATATGAACGCAATGAACCTTTAGACTGCCGGATATATGCCCGCGCTGCTGCTGCGATGGAAGGTTTTGATCGGATGTCGAAAGAGCAAATACAAGCGATGGTAAATCCTCTAAAAAGAAAACAAGCCTCAAATGAAAATGAGGATATTCCTCTAACCAATAAAAAACGTCGAAAGAGAAGCGATTTTTGGGATAGATAGCCCTCTTACAAAAATCGTGCCAAAAAACCGATTTTTTAAAATCGGAATGAAAATATAATACGATTTAATTATGTTTTCAAAAACCATTTGCAAAACCAAATATCCGCTACGTAACTTTAATCAAAAAAAAACAAGCAAATGGCATACACAACTCAACAATACGAAGCATTGAAAAAAGCAATTGTCGCAGGCGTTCACTCCGTTTCTTATGGAGATAAAACGGTTAGTTACCGGTCGCTTGATGAAATGAAGGAAACATTACGCATGATTGAAGCTGAATTGTTTCCGGAGCGCACACCTCGCCGTCGCCGTCTGGCGTGCATTGATAGAGGTTATTTTTCACATGAATTATGAATTATGAGTTATGAATTATGAATGGCGCGAAGCGAAAAGGCACGAAAGGGCGAAAGCACGAAAGCACGAAAGGGGCGCGAAGCAACTTGTTTACTCGTTAACTCAGTTCATAATTCATAATTTCCAAAAACAGTTACAATGAATTTTTTCGGATTGAATATTACTGTTAACAGGTCGAAAAAAAGAGCTTATGAAGCTGCCGACAAAGGAAGGAGGGCGAAGACATTCCGTTTAGCCCGCTCTACCGGCGCCAATCGAGAAGTAGCCGCCGCTCTGGTGACGCTCCGTAACCGTTCCCGCCACATGGTGCGTAACAACGGATGGGCGAAACGTGCTGTTGAAGTTATTGCCCGGCATACGGTTGGTGAAGGTATTCAACCGGCGCCTATTGTTGTCGAACTTTTACAACGGAAAAAAATAAAAGAAATCTGGCGGCAATGGGCAACTACGACCGATTGTGATTGGTATGGAAAAACTAATTTTTACGGATTGCAAGAATTAGCCATGCGAACAATCACAGAAGGCGGCGAAGTGTTGATTATCAAACGATGGGTAGAAAACAATGAAAGCGGCATCCCTCTTAAATTGGAACTTATGGAGGGAGATCGATTGGACCACAACCGAAACGGTATCAATGAAAAAGGTATTGTTCGTATGGGCGTTCAATTCACACAAACAGGCGAATTGACCGGATATTGGTTGTTTGACTATCATCCGGGAGACGACATTTATGCATTTAATACCATTGAGAGCCGGTTTTTTGAAAAAGCGGATGTTATTCATTCTTTTGAATTGCTTCGTATCGGACAGGTACGCGGGCTACCGATAGGAGTTGCATCTTTTATGAAAATTGGAGATTTCAGCGATTATGAGGATGCACAGTTATTGAAGCAGAAAGTCGCGGCCTGTTTTGCTGCATTTATTGTTGACGGCGATTCGGGCATCACTCCTACAAAAGGAGAGGATGATTCTCTTGAAATTTTAGAACCCGGAGTTATTGAACATTTGAAACCCGGAGATACGGTCGAATTTGCGAATCCTCCCAGTGTTTCCGACTATGACGGTTATTCTACCAAAATATTGCAGGGAGTAGCCGCTTCTTACGGGATTACGTATGAAATGTTGACAATGGATTACTCTCGTGTCAATTTCACTTCCGGCCGGATGGCAAAAATAGATGTGACGGCGAATTTTAAAAGCTGGCAATACAATATGTTGGTTCCTCAAATATGCAATCCTGTTTGGAAGTGGTTTATAGACGCTTGTTTGATAGTTGGAAAAATCACAGCGCCGGTTAGCGCCGATTGGACCGCTCCGCGTGTGCAACAATTAGATCCGGTAAAAGAAACGGGCGCTCAAATCAAAAGAATAAGAGCAGGTTTGGCAACTTTGAGCGAAACTATCCGGGAAACAGGACGCGAACCGGAAGAATTTTTTGAAGAATACACTCAAGATGTGGAACGGGTCAGGAAATTAGGAATAACAATTGAAAGTATCATTACTTCGATCGCTTCAGGCGACGGAACAATTTAAATATAAATATGGCAAAGCGAATTATTTCAAAAATGCAGGGACGGGCCTTAATTCAACCGGCTACTCTCAATGAAGAAAACCGTGAAGTGGAAGTGGTGTTTGCTACCGAAACACCGGTATTCCGGTTCGGATGGACGGAAGATTACAATGAAATACTTGTTTGTGAAGCAAGCGCTATCCGTATGGAAAGGGCAGACAAAGGACTTCCGGTATTGGACACTCATAACAGTTGGGCGCTGTCGGCGCAATTGGGCCGAACCGTCAAAGTATGGGTTGACAAAGACAAACGCGAATGTAGAGCTATCGTCCGTTTTTCCCAACGTGTCCAAACATCCGGTTTATTTCAGGACATTAAAGACGGAATTATTACCGACATCAGCGTCGGTTACAGGGTACATGCATTTGAAAAAATACCTCCGGTATCCGATGGTGAATTACCCGTTTACCGGGCCACGGATTGGGAGCCGACCGAAATCTCTTTTGTCCCCTGTCCCGCCGATCCAAACAGCGGGGTACGGACAGGGGAGAAAGATAAGAACGAGGTAAAAATTATTTATGTAAAATCTCATAATTCAAGTAGAAAAATGGTAAAAGTTAGAAAAAAAAGCATGAAAAACAGGACGGAGTACGAAGTCGTCGATACTCCGGTAAAAGAAGGCGATGAAATTACGATTGACGGAACGGTTTACATTGCTCAAGAGGACGGTGAAGTAGGCGACACTATTCAGGTGAAACCGGAAGAAAATGAAAACAGGACGGAGTACGAAGTCGTCGATACTCCGGTAGAAGAAGGCGATGAAATTACGATTGACGGAACGGTTTATATTGCTCAAGAGGACGGCGAAGTAGGCGACACTATTCAGGTGGAACCGAAAGAGAAACGAAAAATAGCGTCCAAGAGCCGCTCCGTTGAAATTCTTAAAATCCGTACAGCAGCTACTAAGCAGGAACGCACACGTTTAGACGCTATTCTTATTTCTGTTCGTGCGGCAAAATTGGATGATGCGTATGGAATTGAGTTGTATAAAAGCGGCAAAACAGTTGAACAATGCCGGCAGGAAATTCTTGAAAAAGTTGTAGCTAAACAACCAACTATTGACGGACATCATTCTATCGGGATTGGTTTGGAAGGAATTGAAAAAAAACGCTCTGCCATGCAAGAAGCCATTTTGCACCGCGTTTATCCTTCTGCTTTCAAGTTCAAAGATGGAAAGAACGAGTATCGAGGAATGACACTTGTCGAAATGGGTAAAGAGCTACTTTCCGAACGCGGTTTTTCCGTTCGCGGAATGGACAGAATGCAAGTGGCTAAACACGTTTTTTCACGCACACAAAGTACCGGAGATTTTGCCGTCCTCTTTGAGGGCGTTATTAACGGATTGCTCCGCGCCGATTACGGATACAAGGAAGAAGCATGGTCTAAAATCGCAAAGCAATCGAATACATTTGATTTCCGCGCAAAGAAAATCTACAAAGTGGATAAAACCGGTGGAATGATGGAGGTGCCGGAAGGTTCTGAATTGAAATACACCACCCTTGTAGAAAGTAAGGAAGAATTACGCATTAAAAAATTCGGGCAGGGAATACGCTTTACTTTTGAGGCATTCATCAATGACAGTCTGGGAGCATTAGCTATTATCCCCAGCGTTTTTGTGCGTGACTGGGACAAAAAACGCGGCGACATCGTTTGGAGCATCATTACAGACAACAAGGCAATGGCAGGGGATGCAAAAAACTTCTTTCATGCCGATCACAAAAACATGATTACAGGAGCGACTTCCGCTTTGTCGAAAGACAGCCTTTCACAGGCGCGCGTGAAATTTCGCCGGCAAACCGATGCCGCCGGAAATATCCTGCAAATCGAACCGAAATTCCTGATTGTTCCCCCCGAATTGGAAACAGAAGCACAACGGTTGATGGTACAGACCATACCGTCCGCCGCCGAAGATGTAAACGTTTTCGCAGGCACGTTACAAGTACTGGTTGAAAACAGGCTTTCCGATACGAGTGCATGGTATCTGGCTGCTGATCCGGGAGTGATCGACGGTATCTATTACGGATACATCGAAGGAAACGAAAACTTGCGTGTAAACGAATTGCAAAATTATAAAGTCGATGCAATCGAATACAGTGTGTTCGGCGAATTTGGAGCCGCCGGAATTGATTATCGCGGATGGATTAAATCGACCGGGAAAGCGTAAAGAATTATGAGTTATGAATTATGAATTATGAATTGCGCGACGCGAAAAGGCACGAAAGGGGCGCCAGCCAACTCGTTAATTTAAAAATTAAAAATTAAAAATATGAAAAATTTTGTACAGGATGGAGCAACCATCCAATATACGGTATCCGGTTCGGATGTTAAAAGCGGTGAGATAGTGATTGTTGAAGATTTGGCCGGGGTAGCGGTTGCAGGGGGAAGTGCGGGGGATGCGATTACCGTTGCTGTTGAAGGCGTTTACAGCCTTCCAAAAGGAACTGCCGCTATTGCCAAAGGGAAAAAAGTCTATGTTAATGTTACCGACAATGTAAAAACAGTTGTTGTAACCGCTTCGGGAAATACCTTTATCGGTTATGCTTGGGAATCGGCAGCGGCCGGAGATACAACGGTTAATGTAAAACTTTCTTTTTAGTTTCCATAAAAAATGAATGAGTTTGACCAATTTGCCGGACAAGTATTTTCAACCATTATGGATTTAATGGGAGAGGATGCTGTCTGGCATAAGTCAAATTTGCAAAAAGTAAAGGGAAAGATTCTTTTTAAAAATCCGACCGAACCCGTACAAATCGGCGAAACCGAAAAATATGAATATCGACCAACGGAAGTAACCGCCGAATACTATAAGGGTGATTTTGAGGGTTTAATGAAAGCGGTATCTGAAAAACGCCCCCAATTTATGATTATAAAAGGCCGGAAATATATTGTAACGGAAGTTACAACTAAATTCGACGGCAAAACATACATTGCTCATTTGGAGTCGTATAAATCTGAAATGGAATGAAATACGAGAATTACGAAAAAATGATTATTGAACGCCTCAAGTGTCCGGAACTTGACGTAAGAACGGAAGAATTGACCTCTGCAGAATTGAACAGGAGGCGATCGGTTAAACCGGTCATTTTCGTTTTGTATCAAGGGAGCGAATATGAAGAACCGAAAGAATTAGGCGTCGTTGCACAAAGCGAAACAATGAGATTTGATGTTATCATTTTTTCACGCACACAGCGCGGCGAACATGGCGCTTATTCCGCTTTCGAAACAATTACGCAAAGACTTTTGGGTTACCGCGAAAAAGGAATGATGACGCCTGTTGTCTTCCAAAAATTCGGGTATGTGTCGGAAATGAATACTTTTTTTCAATATGCTTTGCAATGTTCTTTCACCAGCTACATTGTTGAAAAACACAACAATGAGGAGCCGGCTCCGCTAATTAAACAAATCAAAAATAATTTAAACAGTAGCGTAAAATGAAAAATTATGAAATAGTAGCGCCTTATGTCGTTTTTGCAATCAAAGAAGAAAACGGCAATAAAAAAGAATACTCCCTGAAAAAGGGCGATAAGGTTGATTTGCCGGAAAACGACATCTCCGTCCGGGCGTTGTTTGCCCGGAAACAAATCAAAGAAACGGAACAAACAGTAAAAAAAACTAAGAACTAAGAGTTAAGAACTAAGAGTTGTGCGAAGCGAAAAGGCACGAAGGCACGAAGCAACTCATAATTCATAATTCATAACTTATAATTAAAAAAAAACATGGCTTTCTTACATGGAATTGAACATTTAAACCTGCCGGCAGACTTTACGCCGGTGAACGATGTGGTTACGGCTGTCGTCGGGCTGGTTGGAACTGCCGAACAGGGCGAAACGAACGTACTCACTTTGTGCAAAAACGTGAAAGATGATGCACAATTCGGGACTTCGGGAACGATTCCCGAAGCCTTGCGTGCGATTCGGATGCAAGACGGAACTCGTGGAAGCGCTTTGGTTTTTGTTGTCAAAGTAAAATCGGATACGGATACGGTTGCGCCTGCTGATATTGTCGGTGTGGTTAATGAAACCGGTGAGCGTACCGGTTTGAAGCTTTTTGAAACGGCTTCGGGAAAATTCGGTTTTGAACCGATGATTTATATCGTGCCTCGCTATTCGGCTCTGGGGGCGGTTAAACAAGCATTGGTTAGTATCACCAACAAAAACGAATCGATGGCCTATATCGACACACCCGACGGCTATACCTTTGATGACGCTTTGACTTCGCGCGGACAGGGCGGCGACTTTGCCACACTGAATGACGGGCAAAAACTTTTGTTCCCGCATTTCTTAATTCCCAATCCGGAATATGTGGACGCCGAAAGTACGCCCGGCGAATCCAAATATCTGAATGTCCCCATGTCGGCCTTTGCCGCCGGATTGCGGGCTAAAATAGATTTAGAGGACGGTTGGCATGTATCCTCGTCGAATCACCGTATTACCGGTGTAGATGGAATGGATGTGGATTTAACGTTTGCTTTGGGCGACACAAATTGTGAAGTCAATTTACTTAATGCACAAGGTATAACAACCGCTGTAAATATGTATGGAGGCGGTATTGTGGAATGGGGAAACTATTCGGCCGGATATCCGGGCAATACCAATACCGAAGCATTTGAATGTGTTCGCCGGACGCGGGCAATCATGAAACGGGCGATACAAC
>JAITAH010000306.1 GCA_031284225.1 Dysgonamonadaceae bacterium
AAACAAACTGTTTTGCAGACATTTAATTGCTTTTTCCTGCCAACTCATCTTTCAGAAAAATTTCCCCGCAAAGATACGTTTTTATCTGCAAATCAGCAAAAATACTGCACGGACAAACAGGCAAATATGCCCGTTTTATCCATGTTTCCCCATTTTATTTCCTTGACGGTTTCCGGTCGCTATCCTTCATTTTCCGTACCAGCGCCTTTTTCAATTCATCCAGGAATTTCGTCCTGTTTTCTTCCAGCCGGCCCTTGATATTCCTAAAATAGTTGGCAAACTCTTTCACATCGAAATCAAAGATTTCGCCCATCAGTTGGAACAGTTCCCTAAGGGAAATTTCTCCATTGTTGATTTTCCTGACTTCGTGCAAGGCATAGTTTAACTCTACCCAGTCGATGATGCTTCCCGTCCATTTCAGTTTCCTGCATGTTTGGGACTGACGGGAAAACGGACAATTTTGTGCAGTCGCTTCCATCTGCATCTGCCGGCGGACAAGTTCCATTTGCTTATCAACAATACCAATGGCTTTTTGAAGATACCTTACCACATTTTTTCCCCGATACCTCTGTCAAACTTGTAAGTTCCACAGCGGTGTAAACGAGTGCATTATGGTATGCTACTTTGTCCATAGCAGCGTTCCCTGCAAACAGGAGGCTGACAAATTCATCATACTCGAAATTTAACGAGGACGATTGAATGTTTTTACTTTCCTTTAACAGGAAAAAGAATTTTGTTTTTACGAATCGTTTCATTTTAGTTTATTATTAAGTTATATTTTTTAACAAATAGATTATGTTTTATTACTCTTTTTGACTCTTAACACAAAAGGAGTGAATCGTCCCGTCAAAATGCTTCGCCTATATTGAAGACAAAGCCACCCGTTTGCCTTCCGAATCCATAATCAATGCGAACATTTACGTTGTGCTTGAACTCCCACCGCAAACCGACTCCCCAGTTGAGGAGAATGTTTTTTGCCTCGAACTTGTCAAATGCCGGAAAAACCGCGCCACCTCCAATCCATGCGGCGCACCCGAAACGTTGCACGATGTGTTGCCGCAACTCCATCTGTCCAATGACTATATTATTATCAATGTAACGTCCCGCATAATATCCACGCATCCGTTGATTGTCGCCAAGTTGTTCCTTTAGTGTCCAGGGAGAGTTTTCCGGATTAAACTGTCCGAAGAGGTCGACGGCGATGATAGCTCCCTGCCACAATTTTCTGTAAGCGTCTGCAATGAAAGTCGTCCGGTAGCAAGTCTTGTTGCTGCTGCCGAACAGCTCCGGGAATATGCTCTGGCGAAGCATCAGATATACCCCGCGTTTGGGATTGGGTATAAAGTCGCGCGAATCGTATTGGAGGGAAATGCCCAGTCCCGTCATCAGGTAATTTTCCTTTTGTCCTTCGAGGTAGGAGAGGTCGTCGATTTTGGGAACATCTGTATAGATGAAATCTAGCTTCCCACCGGCATAAAAATTTTCCGACAGGCGGTATTGATAGTTTGCATCAATCAGGATTTGCCTAAGGGTATAATTAATAACCGGATTCATTTTGCAAGCATCGTAACTGATACCCCAAAAATCCAATGGTTTTGTCATAAAAGCCATATTGTAGGATAAAACCGATTTGCCGCCCTTGAAATAATTGTTTCCTTCGGCTGCAACCGAGTAGAATCCCAGTAACGAGGCATTGAACGCAAGGGTTATGTTGGAAGGACGTAGCGTTGAGTCGGTACGGTCGATGCGGTACAGCCCTGAGGCCATTCCTCCGATTCCAAAACTTGCTTCACGGGTATAGGAGGGCGCTGCTATAAAGCTCATATCCAGTTTTTTCTCATACGTGCGGTCAATATTGCCGTGAATTAGCCGATTCCACCAGGAATCCTTCTTTTTATCGTCCGCTAAATCGGCGCTGACAGTATCTTTCGTTTCATTATGAGGAATAACAGGCGTGTGTTTCATCAATTGTTGAGAATACAACGGAGGTATTATGCAGAAAAAACAATGCAGAAACAGTACAATACCCTTGAAAAATTTGTTGTTCATTTTATCCGGATTATTTAAAACAAGATGATTTATGTTGTTTGCCGAAACGGTATCCGATTCCCAGACTAACCGTTTGTGGAAACATCGAAAAAGAAGCACTGTTTGTGTCAAGAACATTGGTGATGCTGACTTTATAGCCGACATTCAGTTGAAGCCCAAACGCAAATTCATAACCGCCCATCAGCCCAAATCCGGAATTGGTGTCGAACATAATGGACATATCCGTCGCTTCGTTCTTTTGATACAGGTCTATCCATCTACCGGCCTTTTTAACCTTGGCGCTAAATCCAAATTCCGTATAAGGCCCCAATCCTGCGTAAACCCGCGCCCGGTTTTTGAATTTCCATTGATACACCGCATACATCGGAATTTCCATTCCCCAATATTGAAATTCATTCTTTTCTCCGTTTCGAGTTAAATCCGATGATTTGTAATGATACAAAAGTTCTCCCTGCACGGCAAAATGTTTTGTGACGTTCAGGTTCAGGAATCCGCCGAGCGTTGCTCCAATACCGCTCCTGCTTGTTGTGCCGGATGTGCCGGACATGCCGGACATAATGAAGTTTGAGAAATTGGCTTCTGTTTTAAATCCTCCCGTCAAATGGGATTTCTCCGGAATCTCATTTTGCGCCGATACTCCGGCTATGCTTATTCCTGCAATAATGACTGTTGTTAATATTCTCATTTGTTTATTATTTAAAAAGGTTGTACGTTATTTTTATCCTGTTTTCTGCCGAATGAGTTGCGACGTCGGGCAGGTAATCATAATGGGAATTGCGGAAATAAAAACGCTGTTCGGCGCTCAGGCGGATTTGGCGGGAGAGTTGAAAACCGGCGTTCAGACTTATCATTCCAAGCAACGTATTCCCTTTGTTTCCCTGTGCATTTACATAGTCGGGATTTGTATTTTCGGGCAGACCGTTTATTTCGGCGTCTGCCGAGCCGTAACCCTTGCCTGTGAAAACATGATACAGTTTAAAGCCGAACGTACCGTCCCAATGCTTTCCGAAAGAGTACGTTTCACTTGATTTGATGCTGTATCCGTTTCCGATATTGTAATTTCTTGAGTCTAAAAAGAAGTAGTCCGATTCGTTTGCTCCGAGTAAAATAAGATTTGCATACAGTCTGCCGCTAAGACCGTTTTTGCCGGTCTGTTTCCCGAACAGCAATCCACCTCCAAACGATGCGGTTTCGGCAAACTGATACGGTATTTTTCCGCCATTAATTACAGGCGTCGAATTGTAATAGTCATAATGCTGAAAAATGCCTGCAAGCCAGTTAGTTTCATTTTTTTGCCATTCCTTTCCCCATATCAGTCCCACGATACTTATGTTGGATAAAAATGGTTGATTACCAATAATGTTTACATCTGCTTCTCCGGTAAAATAATCGTATGGAGTACGTGTTTCTTCCGAAAAAGGCTGTCCGTAAACGATTCCGGCGCTTAGCGTAAGATTCATGTTGTTACGATTTTCGTCCAGATCTACCATGAAACGGTTAAACACAGAAAAATTGATGGTAAGGGGAGTTTCGGCAGGCGGTTCGTATCCGCTGTAAATGCGTGGACTGTAATGCCATGCGTCACCGCTTAGCAGGCGATTGAGTAAATCCATCGGCGAAATAACCCCGACAAGCAGTTCGCGCCCGAAACGCCGCCAACCCCGTTCTCTCCCGTCAATGATTCGGTGTGAAATACGGTGCGTCATTTCGCCCAGAGCAATTCCTCCTATCGGCGTGGCAATAATATCGTTCAGGGAAGGCGGCTGTTTTTCACAAAAAATTTCCCAATGATAACTGCCGCCTACGGAAAAAGGAATTGACTGCCAAAAATTCAGTCCGTTCGACCGCGCCGCATTGAAGTACAATCCGCCGCAATAAGGATGCCCAAAGAGATTGGTATCAAAATTGTCGTTATCCCACAGGAATTTATGGGTTAGATTGTTTTTCAAACTTTTTCCTGTGATTTTTGCATAATCGGCGTTCAAAGCATAGCGGTCGAAAGCCCAGATGCCGGCGTTTAATCCAATGACTTCGACAGCCGCTTTCACTGCTGCCTTTTTCGGTGAAGTGACAGTGTCGTTTTGCGCAATGAGCGGGCAATGCGAGAGGCAACAGGCAAGCATTGCAATCAATATTTTTGAATTTGTTTTTTCCAATGTTTCCAATATTAAAACCGTTTTT
>JAITAH010000328.1 GCA_031284225.1 Dysgonamonadaceae bacterium
GGTGGACGAATCGCATTGTATCTCGCAGTGGGGGTATGATTTCCGTCCGTCGTATTTGCAGATTGCCGAATTGCGCGACCGGCTTCCGGAGGTTCCCGTTCTGGCCTTGACCGCCACCGCTACGCCCGCAGTCATCGACGATATTCAGGAAAAGCTGCAATTTCGGGAGAGAAACGTTTTCCGCAAAAGCTTTGAACGGACAAACATCGCGTATGTCGTCCGTAAAACCGAAGACAAGCTCTTTGAAATCCTGAAAATTCTGAACAGTATTCCCGGCAGCGGTATCATCTATGTCCGCAGCCGGAAACGCACCAAAGAAATTGCGGTGGAACTGCAAAGGCAAGGCATCAGCGCCGAATACTTCCATGCGGGACTGACGATGGATGAAAAAAACCGCAAGCAAAACAACTGGAAATCCGACCAGTGCCGCATCATGGTATGTACCAATGCTTTCGGAATGGGTATCGATAAACCGGATGTGCGGACGGTTATCCATTTTGAACTGCCCAGTTCGCTGGAGGAATATTTTCAGGAAGCCGGCCGGGCGGGACGGGACGAACAAAAAGCCTACGCCGTGGCGCTGTATTCTATCTACGACGAAGGCCGGTTGAAAAAACGCATCAAAGACGAATTCCCGGACAAAGAGTTCATTTATGAAGTCTATGAGAAATTGGCTTATTTTTATGAAATCGGCATGGGCATGGGCGGCGATGTCGGGCATAATTTTGTGATCGAACAGTTTTGTGCGATTTATCATTACAACATCACCCACGTGCACAGTGCGTTGAAGCTGTTAGATTTGGCAGGATACATCGACTATCTGGAAGAAACCGACAAGCAATCCAAATTACTGTTTACTTCCCATCGGGAAGAATTGTACCACATCCGGGGCTTGGGCGCTTCGCTGGAATACCTGATGCAGGTGCTGTTGCGTTCCTACACGGGGCTTTTTTCCGATTACGTGTATATCAACGAAACCCTGTTGGCGCAACGTACCGGTCTGAGTTCGCAGGAAGTGTATGAAGGGTTGAAAGCGCTTTCGAGTCAGAATATCATTCACTATGTTCCGGCCCGGAAAGTGCCGACCATTTACTACCTTCGCGACCGGGAAGAGATGAAACGCCTGCATATTCCGAGAGCGGTGTATGAAGAACGGCGAAAACGCTTGCAGGAACGGGTGGAAAATGTGATTCATTACGGTTCGTCGTCGGACATTTGCCGCAGCCGCATACTGTTGAATTATTTCGGCGAAAAGGATGCCGCCCCTTGCGGTCATTGCGATGTATGTCTGGCCGAAAAAAAGAAACAGCAACGGGACATGAAACGATTTTTAGCAGATAATCAATAAAAAAGAATACGATGGCATTACTGGAAGATGAAACGATTGTCCTTCGGGCGCTGGAACCGGAAGATCTGGACTGGTTATACCGTTGGGAAAACGACCCGGATCTGTGGCAATATGGTTCGACGCTGGCGCCCTATTCCCGGTTTACCTTGCGGGAATACCTGTCGAACGCTGTTTCTCAGGATCTTTTTGAATCGCGCCAGTTGCGGGTGATGATTGTTGAGAAAGCGTCTTCCCGTCCGGTAGGCACCCTCGACTTGTACCATTTTGAGCCTATGCACCTTCGCGCCGGCGTCGGGGTTTTCATCGACAGCGACTACCGGCGCAAAGGATTCGCCGGTCAAGCCTTGCAACTGATGAAAGAATATGCCTCCCGGATTTTACTGTTGAAGCAACTGTACGCCTATGTTCCTGCCAGCAATCAACCGAGTTACCGGCTGTTTCAAAAAAGCGGATACCGGGAAGCCGGATTGCTGAAAGCGTGGATCAAAACCAGCGAAGGATTTACGGATGTTTACTTGATGCAATGGGTGGAGTAATTACTGCCGCCTTTCTCCGGATGCACCTAACACTTCAATTCGTTGAGTCGTTCGATTCCTTTCGGGTCGAACGGCGTTGACTGATAAACATAGTAATTGAGCCAGTTTTTGAATAAGAGGTGAGCATGCGCGCGCCACCGGACGGCAATGCCTTGTTGCGGATCGTCGTTGTTGTAATAATGTTTCGGCATTTCAATCGGGAGGCCTTTGTCTAAGTCGCGCAGGTATTCGTTGTGCAGGGTATCCGGCGCATATTCCTCGTGGCCGGTGATGAAAATTTCGCGGCCGCCCCGCGCCATAACAATATGTATCCCCGATTCTTCCGATTCGGCGAGAATCTTTATTGCCGGCACGTTCAGTAAATCGGCTTTCCGGATTTCGGTATGACGGCTGTGAGGGGCATAAAACGTATCGTCGAATCCGCGGAAAAGCGGGATACCCGTATCTGCAATCCGGTGCCGGAAGATTCCGAACATTTTCTTTTCCAAGGGGTATTTCGGTATCCCGTAAAAATGATGTAATCCGGCCTGTGCCGCCCAGCAAATGTAAATGGTGGAAGTTACGTGCTGCGCCGTCCAGTCGAAAATGGTTTGCAAATCCTGCCAGTAACTCACTTCTTCAAACGGAAGGAGTTCGACGGGGGCGCCGGTGATAATCATCCCGTCGTAGTTCTGCTTACGGATGTCCTCAAAATTCTTGTAGAAAGTGGCTAAATGTTCCTGAGGCGTATGCTTGCTTTGGTGGTCTTTCATTTTGATGAAATCCACTTCCACCTGCAAGGGACTGTTGGCCAGCAACCGTACGAAATCCGTTTCAGTGGTAATCTTCACCGGCATCAGATTGAGCAGGGCTACTTTTAGGGGGCGAATGTCTTGTGAGGAAGCGCGTAAATCGTCCATCACAAAGATATTTTCCTTTTTGAGGATTTCGATGGCCGGTAAATTATGAGGTATGTTTAGGGGCATGTCTGAATGAATTTGCTTGCAAAGGTAGCGTTTTTTGTTCAGGTTTTCAAAAAAAATCATTGGATAGACGGCGGGGGACGCTTTTGCCGGTCTTTCCCGGCATTGTCGCTGGTTCGGCCATAAAAAAACAGGGACGAAAAAGATTCATCCCTGCTTTTATCTGTGTTTGGAATTTATCCGGATTACAGTTGCGGGCCGCTTTCCAGCAAATCGGCGCCTTCGGGCAAGTACTGTTCAAAATTCTTGATGTACTTGGCTCCCAGCGATTTTGCTTTTTCTTCCCATTCTTTGACGTTGGCGTACGTATCGCGCGGGTCGAGGATGCCTTCCGAAACATGATTCAATTGCTTCGGCGCATAAAGATTCAGAATAGGAATATGGACTTTTTCTGCTTTTTCAATCGAACCGTCGATGATGGCGTCGATGATGGCGCGGGTGTCTTTGATAGAAATACGTTTGCCCGTTCCGTTCCAGCCGGTGTTGACCAGATACGCTTTCGCGTTATGTTCTTTCATTTTCTTGGCCAGTACGCTGGCGTATTTCGTCGGATGCAAGGTCAGGAACGCTTCGCCGAAAGCGGGCGAGAAGGACGGAACCGGTTCGGTAATACCGCGTTCGGTGCCGGCCAGTTTGGAAGTATAACCGCACAGGAAGTGGTATTGCGCCGATTTTTCGTCCAAAACCGATACCGGAGGCAATACGCCGAAAGCATCGGCCGACAAATAGATGATTTTGCTGGCATGACCGGCGCGCGAAGGCAATACGATTTTATTGATGTAATAGATCGGATACGATACGCGGGTATTTTCCGTTTTCGAAGCTTCTTTCGAGTAGTCGGGCGTTCCGTCGGGTTTTACGGTTACGTTTTCCAGCAGAGCGTCGCGGCGGATAGCGCGCCAGATGTCCGGTTCGTTTTCTTTGCTCAGGTCGATAACTTTGGCATAGCAACCGCCTTCGTAGTTGAACACGCCGTTGTTGTCCCAGCCATGTTCGTCGTCGCCGATGAGGTAACGTTTCGGGTCGGCCGAAAGCGTGGTTTTACCCGTTCCGGACAAGCCGAAGAATACGGCTACGTCGCCGGCTTCGCCTACGTTGGCCGAGCAGTGCATCGAAGCGATGCCTTTCAGCGGCAAGTAGTAGTTTTGCATCGAGAACATCCCTTTCTTCATTTCACCGCCGTACCACGTGCCGCCGATGATTTGTTCGCGGGTGGTGAGGTTGAACAGGACATATACTTCGGAGTTCAGGCTGTGTTTTTGCCAGTCGGGGTCGGT
>JAITAH010000375.1 GCA_031284225.1 Dysgonamonadaceae bacterium
GATGCCGCTGCCGATCCGGCCGCCAACGAAACGCCCCCCGAACTCTCGTCTGACCCTTACGATCCGCAATTCTATTTACAGCAAATCCCGGTCGGCGAAGACGAGATCGCCGCTTCCGATGCAATCATCGCCGACGGACTCTACAATATGGCCGTCATTTACAAGGACGGGCTGAACGACGCAAATCTGGCGCTGGAAACCTTCGAACAGCTCAATGATCGCTTCCCCGCCCACGAAAATAGATTGCAGGCTTATTATCATACCTATCTGATTTATCTGAAAGAAGGCGACCCCGTTCTGGCGGATGCCTATAAGCAAAAAATCCGCACAGAGTTTCCGGACAGCGAATGGGCGATCGCTATGGCCGACCCCAATTACGAGTACAACCGGAGAAGGATGGATATACAAATCGATTCGCTCTATCAGGATACTTACCAGGCTTATCTGGCCGGCGAAACGGAACGGGTTCGCGCCAATTACGCGCAGGCAGAACGGATTGCCGTCGCCTCTCCGCTGACGCCTAAATTTATGTTTCTGAATGCCTTGAGTTATGTTCAGGCGCGCGACGCCGAATCGGTGAAAGCCGGATTGAAATCGCTGATCGCCCAACATCCCGACGCCGATGTATCCGCGTTGGCGTCGGAAATAATGAAGGGTTTCCAACGCGGCCTGCTCCTGTCCGCTTCGGGCGATAACCTCTTGGCGAGGGGCGGTTTATTTACCATTCTATTCGGCGGAAGCGCGGATGAAGCCGCCGTCGCGGATTCCATACCCTTTTCGCCGGAAACCGATGTGCCGCACCAACTCCTGATCATTTACTCCCAAGGCAGCGTGGACGATAATCTCTTGCTATACACCGTGGCCAGTTTCAATTTCGGCGCCTTTGTTCAGGCCGATTTCGACCTCGAACGTACCGATATGGGCAATATCCGCCTCTTGCACATAAAAGGATTCGACAATTTGCCGGAAGTGATGCAGTACGTTCAAATGATTTATGCGCCGGAAGGCTATGCGCCGGGATTGGAACCGTCGATCGTCATTTTGCCGGTTTCTCTTGAAAACTATAATATTCTGATGCGGGGCAAAACCCTCTCCTCTTACATGCAATTCTTTGAAGAACAATTTGGTAAAGAAAACCCGCAACTAATCGAACGCTGGAAAGCCGCGCAAAAACACGAACAGACGGATCGTGCTGAAAGCGTTCCCGAAACGCCTGTCGCTCCGGCGTCGTCCGCTTCCGTCGATACTCCCCTGTCGCCCGCTCCGGATGCGGATAAAACTCCCGACGTGTTGCAGGTTCCCGGCGATACGCTCCCGTCCGCCCCCACTTCCGACGATCTGGAACGCCGGATCGCCGAGCAGAAAACGGACGAATGGACCGCCCGAACGGAAGATGTATTAAACCAAAGCGCCCGGTTGGCCGACGAAGTTAGCCATACGCTGGATGAAATTGCCGCCGATCCGGTGAGAGGCATACAAAAATGGTTTACCCGTTTGTTCCGCAAAACTCCCGACAATGCCATTGACGAATACGCTAAAACACAGGAAAAGGAACGCAAAGCCCTGTTGAAGAAACAGGCCGAAGAAGAAAAAGCTTTGCTGAAAGCCAAGAAAAAACAAGAAGACGAACTGTCCAAAAAGAAAAAACAGGACGACAAAGCCAAAGCCGCCGAAAAGCAACGCCTGCAACAGGAAAAGAAAGCTGCCGAAAAGCAAAAGGAAAAAGAACGCCGAGAAGCCCAAAAACTGAAAGAGAAAGAACGGAAAGAAAAAATCAGAACCAACGAAGCGGCGCGGAAGCAACGGGAAAAAGAACGCAAGCAAGGGAAGAAAACCAATCGGTAGAGAATATTAAAATTATTATCCCGCTTCTTTTTTTGAAATATAGAAATAGTCCCGTATTAAAAAAGATGCTTGTCTCGAACCATTATCTTAGTTTATGTGGAAGTTCAAATAATACACATTCTGCATACGCAGCGAGTCATAAATAAACGCCATGCTCCATATTCAGAATATTTTTTATAATTTGAGACAAGTAAACTTTGTCTTGCAGATTGGAGCAAATACGCCCTGACAAAACTTCATTCACATATTTATTTGGAATAGGAACTTTCTTTTTTGCTTTCATCAGGTACCATTCGTATTCAATATCAACATGTCCTAATCGAGAATGTTTTCCTTCCACAATAATCAATTCTCTCTTATCCCATATTTTTCTTAATAATCCGATGTATGAGTTGTAATCAAAAATATCTTTTCTATCCATATAAAACCGTGTGAAATTTGTATCCCCGAACGGCTTGTCCATAGATAGATCGTAAAGCATTCGATAGCGTGTCAGCCATTCGCGTTCCCAAAATAATTTGGAATATGTTCTTGTAATCGACGAATTTACTATTGTTATTTACGATTGTTCCGGAATTGTCAACCCTTTGTCTTAACCCACATTGCAGCTCATCGAGAAAGCCGACATTGAGCAGTGTCCTGTGGCAGACCCTGTCCTTTTCGTTGCGATAGCTTTCTATCAACCGATAATAAGCATCGCTCTTGCCTTTGGCCGGATTATGGCGCAGTGAAAATCGGAAATACATATCGC
>JAITAH010000003.1 GCA_031284225.1 Dysgonamonadaceae bacterium
CCCCCCCCCCCCATGTGCCTCATACTCAATAACTTATAATAAAACAAGATGGGATTACGCCGTTGAATCCGGAGTAACGTATAGAACAGCCCTTTTGGCGTCCTTCCTGTTCGGAAGAAAAACCAAAGGGGTTTTATTATGTCCTTTCCGCACCTGCACTCATGTGCCTTCATTGCGAACGTCCGGCGTGAATTTCGCCCGGGCAACAAGCTTTCAACATAGAACAACAACAAATAACATAAAAAACAAACAAGAATGAACAAACAAAAGAATTATGTACCTCCCGGTATAAAAATCTACCGGATAAAAATGGAAGTCGGGATCGCCGCTCCAACCTCTGTTAGCAAATTTACGGCAGACGCCGAATCGTGGGCGGATGGCGGTACTTGGGGCGCCGACCCGTCCAGCGAAGATGGCGATGTTTATTTAACATGGTAAAGAATAATTAAGAATTAAGAGTTAAAAATTAAGAATTAAGAATTAGAAGGAAATAAACCAATGAAAACAGGAAATAATCAATTAGCAGGGCTTACGCTATGTAGCCTGCTGGCGGTCTTTACCTCGTGCGACCGGTTGGAGGATGGCGGCGCCGGTAACAAAACACAAGCTCAATTTTCGCTGGGCCGCATGGAGGCCTGGGGCGCGGAAACGCTTCTGCGAGCTTCCTCTGAAAGGCCTCGGACGATTGAAACGGTTAGCGTTCCGCTGGAAAACAACTGGATACTGGAAGCAAGCCTGATGGAAGAACCGGCTGCTCCGACCCGGGCAACTGCAAACTTGCCTGCCGGGACGAAAATCCATATTATTGCCCGTAACAGTTCTAATACGGCGGTGATTGCCGAAAGCGACTATGTAACTCAATCGGACGGTAGCCTTGTGCCGGATGCGCAATCGATGAAGTTGGAGGATGGCGTTTCTTACTATTTTACGGCGTATGCCTATTCTGCTCCGACGGATCTGTTTATTATATCCGCAGACGACCCTGTATCAATAACTCCGTATAACAACGGCATTGTTACGAACGATTTCCTTTTGGGCGTGGGCGAAACGGTGATTCAGAAGACTGCTTCCGGCGAGATAGCGTTGCCCACCTTAAACCATCAGTTTAGCCGGGTGAAATACAGCTTATCAGCTATTGAAGGAAATCCAGAGCTTTCTTATTTTACTGTTTCTCTGACCAACAATTATGCCGCTACACTGACGAAAACGGGCGCCTCTGTTGCCACTGTACTTACCAGGGGCGAAACGACTACAGCGCAACTGCTTTCTACGGGTAGTTCTGATGATGCTTACCGCATCGTCTATACGGACAAGGAGAGTCCGGCGCTTAAAATTTCCGGAACCATTGGCGGATCAACTAATTTTTCAAACGTGCCGGTAACCTACCAGAACGCTTTTGAATCCGGTAAATCCTATATTTTGCAGATTAATATTAAGAAAGGGGTTGTCTGGGCGAATTCGAACATTTACTGGGACAATACGGCTAAAAGATTGACGTTTAAGCCGCACGGATATACGGGTGCGAATGCAGAGGATGCGATGTTCTATCAGGGAGTAGCTTTTCATTGGGGTTCATTGGTGGGAATTTCGCCTGGTCTTGTGTCAGAAGATGAGTTTAATTTTGTTCCCAGCGCTACTCCTATTTACGTTTACCGTAGAGGGACAGACCCGCAATGGGTTCAAACCGATCTTGAGACGGCTGTTGCCGGTGGATTAACCGCTTACCCCGGTTTCACGGATAATACCAGTATTGACGGTATTCCGTATGTGACAGTAGAGATTATAGGAGGATCTCGTAGTGCAGGTTATCTTTCGAATAATCATTCCTCTTTAGTCTCAGAGAATAAGGGAGACATTTGTATGTACATTGGCGCTACAGGTGGTCCAACCGGTTATCGGATGCCTACATCGAAAGAGTTTGGAGGCAACATAGAAGAGTTTGATTTTACTACTTTCTATTGGGAGGAGGTTTCTCCTTTATCCTCAACCATTGGTTGGCATAAAGGTGATAATGCTAATTTTACTAATCTTGGCAGCATTAGCAGTCCTTATTCTTTTTTCAAGGACGATGGTACGACTGTACTTGGTCCTGGGGTCTCCGGTTTTGCTACTTACAGCGGTACTTCTCTCCCTGCTTCAGGGTTCCTTGGCGCCTATACTGGTACGATCTCCGATCCAGGCGAATCCGGCTACTATTGGAGTAGTTCCGTCGTCGATTACTCTATTCATACCGCGTACAACTTGCATTTTAACAGTAGCCATGTGATCCCAAGCTTCTTCACCATGCGCGGCAGCTCGTTCTTCGTGCGGTGTGTGAAGGATTATTAAAGCGAACCGAATTCGTGCATCCGACTATTTGTCTATTTGGCTATTAAAAAAATATTTAGGGGCTGTCTCAAAGTGAGCTTCTCTTCTATTTATCATCAAGCGGCCGAAGAGCGATGCAGGGGTATTAAAGTTCCAGGGTTAGCCCAATTTCGCTCGTAAAGTGGATAGCCGACAATAAAAACGGGAGAATGTAATGTGTTTTTTTATCTCGACAGGTTTTTTCCGGTATTCCTGCTCTTACGGCGCTGTTTTTTCAGGAGAAAGACAACGGCAAAGAAGGCAAAGACTATCAAGCCTTTGCCTGTTTGCCTGTCGTTCTATTCAAGCAGGATATTTATTTCCAAATCCCCATCCACTGTGAACCGGCAAGCCTCGTAAGAAGGCGGCCCGTATTTCCCTTTGGCATTATTGCTGAACCCGTATTTTTCGGTTGGGATACCGAACAAACCGGCGTCCAGCTTGCCGTTGCTGTTCTCGTCTTGAAACAGCGACAGGGCATATTCGCCCGATGGAACATTTTCAAACACAACCACAACGGTTTCCGCATTCACTTTGACCATCTGCACGGCGACGGGTTTTTTCATGAAACTTTCTTTGTCGTAAAGACCGACCATTAACTGTCCCGACGGCTCTTCAATGCCCTCTACAATAAGGGTTAACCGATTCTGCGCGCTGAGCGTACCGGCTACCAGCAGCATCAGCATAAAAATTTTTGCTTTCATAAATTTTTTAATTGATTTAATTGTTTATTATTACTGAGAGTTAGAAACACGCCTAAAAGTAAAAACCGCGTTGAGGAATTGGCGATTTCCCGCCGGACGCCCGGATAAACGGAAGAATATTCGTATCCGTAAATGTTACGATATCCGAATACATTCTGGCAGGCAAAATGAATAACGAGTCCGGGGTTGGGAACATACGACCACGAAACAGACAGGCTGTTATGGAAAGGCGTACGCCCCAGCGGGTTGGAGGAATAAGACGCATCGTAATAAGGCGTTCCGGACGAAATAGCGTAATTGGCGCTTACTAACGATTTCAAGGGAGCCAGCCAATATTTTAAAGTAGCGTTGAAGGAATGACGCGCCACATAATCCGGCGCTACCGCTTCCGGAAATCCGTCGTACCGTTTTTTCGTCTGATTGTAAGAATAAGATAACCAGTATTCCAACTGTTTGAAATTGTTTTTCAGGAACACATCGGCGCCGTATCCTTGCCCATTGCCGTCGTTGTCGATAGCGACCGGTTGTCCATCCCGGTAAGTAACGACATTTTTGTATTTTTTATAATAAGCGTCAACTTGTAACTTGCTGTTATTTTTCGGAATATAACTGTACGAAACAGTTCCCTTATCCACCGAAACAAAATCAACCGCATCGCTCTGCATCAGGTAATCCATAACCGGCAATTGGAAATATTCGCCGAAAGAAGCGGAAACAATGTGTTTGCGCTGCAACCGGTAACCGATGTACAGGCGCGGCGCCAGATTGAAGCGTTTCAAATAAACGGAATATTCGCCGCGCAAACCGACGCTTGCCGTTAAATGGTTGGTTAAAAACAGTTTTGTGTCATTGTAAACGCTTGCCAGACTGTTGTGGACGGCGTTGACATATTCGCGGTCGAGAAAATAAGTTTCCCGATACGGATTCGCCATTAATTCCGCGCCGGTACGGTTGATCCATTTCCCGCTTTTGTATTGCAACGTGATTTTATTGTGATTCCAAAGATTTTGCGTTTTTAAGCGGTCGTTCGGATACAGCGCGTCGGTACCCGAAAGTTGGTCGATGACCACATTTCCGGCGGCCGACAATGAAAGTTTTTTGTTAAATATATGATATACATTCAACTGCGCATACAAATACGATTGCCGGAAATCGTTGGTCATGCGCACGCTGTCCACATTTTCGCTGGCATATTCGCCGCCGGCCGGACTGACATTCAGTTGCGCCGTCATTTTAGTTCGGGGCGAAAATGCTTTGGTCAGGAAAAAATCGAAAGCCATTTGTTGGTAATGTTTTTTCCAGTCATATCCATCGGAAACCAATTGCCGGTAAGGCGCCAGATTGGTATAATCGAGGCTGACGCGATAGGCATACGACGGCTTTTGATCGGTGTGCGAAACGCCGGCATAAACGGAAGAGAGAGAAAGATCGGTGCGGGCTTCCATCTGCTCTTTTTCTTTCGTATTCAGGTTGATAATGCCGGACAAAGCCTGCCCGAATTCGGCGTTGAATCCGCCCGATTGCAGAACGATTCCCTCAAACAAATCGGAATTGAAACGGGTTCTCGTCCCTGTATTTTTTGCCGAAAACCGGTAAGGATTGACCACGATCAAATCGTTGATATAAATTTGCGATTCGTCTGTGCCGCCGCCCTGAATAATAAGCCGTCCGTCGTTGTCGTTGGCTTGTACGCCGGGCAATATCCGCATGTTCCCGATAATATCCGCCATCGCCGCCGGATTGGTAATAATATCGAACGTGGACATTTGCAGGGTTTGCGCCGAATAATCGCTGAAACGTCCGTATTTGGCGCCTTTCACCACAATCGGTTTCAGGAGGATACTGTCTTTCGGAGCCGCCGGCCGGCTTTCCTGAGCGTTTAAGTTCGCCGTTACGAAGGTAAAACCGAGAAGAAGAATTATTTTATAAGAAAGATTTTTCATTTTATAAAGTAGTTTAGTTTATAAACTTAATTGACAAAAAAATATACTGTTACCTCATTGTGAGCGTAGCGAAGCAAGCCGGTTTTATTCTGTTTTCCGATGGCTTCGTTTTCGCATCACTGTTGGATATAACTTTGCAGCGCTTGTACATATTCGCCGAAAGCCGCCACGCCCTTATCCGAAATTTTGCAAATCGTACAAGGCATTTTCCCCCTGAACGTTTTTGTTACCGAAAGATAGCCGGCTTCGTTCAACTTATCGATTTGCACGCTGAGATTACCGGAAGTTGCTCCGGTTTTTTCTTTCAGGAAAACGAAATCGGCTTCTTCCACGCTAATTAACAACGACATTACTGCGAGCCGCAACTGCGAATGTAATAAGGGATCGAGTTCTTTAAACATTTTCTTTTGCTCGTTTATTTATTCGGTAACCGGGAATGACAAATCCGGCGATCATGCAAACGGCTAATATAAAAAATTGTGCGATAACCGGTTCAGTCGTAAACCAGAGGACAAGTACGCAGAGCAATGCTCCCAGCCACATAATGTACGCTCCGAAGAGATAGGGTTTGCAGCGGCAGGCTTTTGCCGTAATAAATTCGGCCAGTCCCGTCAAGAGAATAATGCCGGGATTGATGAGGAAAAACACATCGTCCATTTTCTTTCCAAATCCAAGCAGGAAAATAAGCGCCAAAAGGAGTCCTACCGAACAAGCAAATCCCGACCAAACCGATCGGATAATAGCATCTATATGCGTTTTAACTTTTGATTGGTTGCTTACCTTATTGGCAATCATCCGGCTGGTTATAGCGCCGGGAATCATCAGCGCCCAAATCCAAAACGACTGGTTGGGATGAGGCAGAACGAATGCTAAAGCAACGTTTACCAAAGCCAAGAGAGAAACAATCAACCCGTTAAAAACCATTGGATTGCCACTCCCTTTTTGTAAGTTTGTTCTGGCTTGCGCAATCATTTCGTTGATTAAAGCCAAACTTTGTTGTTCTGTAAATTTTGTTTCCATTTTGTTATTTAATTGAATTTCGCTGCAAAGATAAAGTAGTTTATTTTATAAACCAAATTTTTGAGGAATAATTTTTGAAAAAATTTATTTCATTTCACATTGTCATTATTTTCTCTAAATTTTGTACCTTTGAGGGGTTAAATACTAATAAAATGAAAAACGCAACCATTCTCAAGCGATTACTTGGATTAAAGTCTATCATCGGCAATACGCCTTTGTTGAAAATCAATTACCAATACCGGGGGAAATCGCGGGTTATTTATGCCAAGGCGGAATATCATAATATGACCGGCAGTATCAAAGACAGAATCGCGTATTATATTTTGGATGAAGCCTATAAATCCGGCGAATTGCAACCGGACATGCACATTATGGAAGCGACCAGCGGCAATACGGGCATATCTTTTTCCGCTTTGGGCAAAGCGATGGGGCACGAAGTTACCATCTTTATGCCGAACTGGATGAGCGTCGAACGTATCAATCTGATACGGAGTTTCGGGGCGAATATCCGGTTAGTCAGTCCGGAAGAAGGCGGTTTCCTGGGCAGCATCCGGATGACGGAAGACCTGCAAAAGGCGCATCCGGATCGTATTTTCCTGCCGCGCCAATTCGATAATTGCATGAATTGCGAAGCGCACGCCAAAATGACCGGCCCGGAAATTGTGGAACAAATGATTCAGTTAGGATTGATTCCCGATGCGTTTGTAGCGGGCGTCGGCACCGGAGGCACCGTGATGGGCGTCGGCGCGTATCTGCGTAGCGTCAACAGCAATGTCCTGATTTATCCGCTCGAACCAGCTAATTCGCCCACGATGAGTACGGGACACAAAATCGGAAAACATCGCATCCAGGGCATTTCGGATGAGTTTATCCCTTCCATTGTTAAATTGGACGAATTGGACGAAATTATTCAGGTGGACGACGGCGATGCAATTATTATGGCTCAAAAATTAGCCCGGACATTGGGTTTGGGAGTTGGAATCTCGTCCGGCGGCAACTTCCTGGGAGCTGTTCAGGTACAAAACCGGCTGGACGACGACGCCATCGTTACCACCGTATTTGCCGACGATAGCAAAAAATACCTGAGTACGGATTATATCAAAGAAGAACCGGTGAAAGACGGCTTTTTTTCTACGGATATCCAATTGGAAAAGGTAACGATATTGAAATAAAAAACTTGCCCATCGCTACAAATCCGCCGCAAACGCTTTCTTCCTTCTATAAATTTTGCCGGACATTTTTATGGGCATGTGCGTATATGTGAAGACTTTCTTCTATTTTTTTTTGCAAGAAAAATTATGGGTCTGTGTATAAGTGCAAACTTTTATGTAAATTTGCCGGTAATTGTCGGGACTATCAAATTTCAAGACAAATGATTTTTTAGAGAACAAATAAAAGTAGCAAAAGCATGGGATATTGACGACGCTGACAATTCTACTATGGAACGCGGCAAGATCGCTTCAAAAATGAATTGAAAGAATATAAAATGAAAGAATATAAAATCGAAGAGCAAGAAGCGGATTTACTGATGGAATCGCTGATTACATACATTGCTAAAAATGACCGCAAAAGTATAAAACCCATATATAAAACTGCCGAAACAGCTTTATATAACAATGATTGTTTGGAAATAATGGCTCGGGTTCCTGATAATTATGCGGATATGATATTTGCAGATCCTCCCTACAACTTATCAAATGGCGGTATAACTTGCCACGCAGGGAAAATGGTATCAGTCAATAAAGGGAAATGGGACAAAAGCGAAGGATTTAACAAAGATTTGGATTTTCACGAGCAGTGGATCTCGGAATGTCGTAGAATTTTAAAACCCGGCGGAACCATTTGGATCAGTGGAACAAATCATAGTATCTATCAATGCGGCTTTTTGTTGCAAAAACTTGATTTTCATATTCTTAATGATATTTCTTGGTTCAAGCCCAATGCTGCGCCCAATCTTGCCTGTACCACATTTGCTCACAGTCACGAAACTTTACTCTGGGCAAAGAAAGATAAGAAAGCAAAGCATATTTTCAATTACGACAAAATGAAAAACGGCGTTTTCAAAGAAGATAAAATGAAAATACCTGATAAGCAGATGCGTAGCGTTTGGAGTATCCCAACACCGGCTCCCGATGAAAAAACTTTTGGTAAACACCCCACTCAAAAGCCATTAGCCTTGCTGAAACGCATTGTTTTGTCTTCAACAAATGAAGGAAGTTTAATTCTTGATCCTTTCAATGGCGGAGGAACAACCGGTGTGGCTGCAAAAATAATAGGAAATAGAAAATACATAGGAATTGATATCGAAAGAGAATATATTGATTTGAGTATAAATAGATTAAATCAAATTAGCTCTACTATTTTTTGATTATGGTAACACGAATAATAGCCATACAAAATCTTGAAAAACATATTGGTCAAGATCTTGCAGAATTAGCTGATAAATACGGCATAACAACCTATATTGACGGAAAACAAAATAAAGGTTGGAAAGGCTTGACATTAGAATGGTTAGCCGGTTTGTCGAATGATAATAAGCAGGCGCCAAATGGATTAGGATTTGAATTGAAATCCACTGCCTTTTATCAGCCCCAAGGTCTTTGGACGCCTAAAGAAACATTCGCTATTACGATGATCAACCCTGAAGACTTGATAAAAACGCCATTTTTCAAAAGTCATTGTTGGGAAAAATTGAAATCGCTTGTCTTTTGCGCTGTTTCGTGGAATGGAGAGCATAATATCGAATCCAAATTATTGAAAGTACAATCTTTTGATTTTTTGGAAGATGACATCATTATCAAAGAAATTGAACAAGATTATGAGTTTATTCGCAATAAATGTGCCACGCAAGGATTTTCGGCATTGACGGGCGCCGATGGAAAATGGATACAGGCCCGAACCAAAGGCAGGGGACACGGATCTGTCAGCCGAGCTTTTTATGCGAGAAAAACGCTGATAAAAGAGATTATTAAGTTGTAGAATTCAGAAGACTCTCTTTTTTTAACCCGCTACAAATCTACCACAAACGCTTTCAACTCCGGATTTTGCATGGATTTCGGAACCGATTCCCTGACAATCTGCATAATCCTGTTCAACAGTGTTTTACGGACGTAATCGTTACTCGCCATTAGACTTACTTCGCGAACGGCCGTCATGTTCTTAAACGGCCGCAAGTTTTCCTGTTTGTCCTCGCTCAGTCCCATGGCATGCATTTCCGGAATAATAGTGATGCCGGGATTGTAATCGACTACATGTATCAGCGTTTCGATGCTTCCCGATTCGTATTTGATAGCGGCATTCCCGGCAGGAATCTTTTTTTTGAGCTGACATAGCCGTTCGATTTGTCCCCGCAGGCAATGTTCGTTTTCCAACAACCAGACGTCGCTGATGTCAATTTGTTCCAAATCAATGGCTTTTTCCTTGTAGAGATCGTCTAAGGGAGATACGTAGGCGTAAAATTTTTCGTAATAAACGGGATATTCGGTCAGTTCGGGATGATGGAGCGGACCGGCTAAAATACCGCCGTCTAACGTGCCGTTCAGGATTTCCTTAATCAGTTGATTGGTTGTGGTTTCTTTCAATATCAATTTGATTTCGCTGTAATCTTGCTGTTGTTTTTCGAGCATGATGGGAACCAGGTAGGAAGCGATTGTCGGAATAATTCCCATTCTGAAACTTCCTTTAACGGTGTTTTGTTCATTTTCGACCACTTCTCTGATTTGATTGAAATGCTTCAAAGCCACCCGCGCCTGTTCGATAATTTTTTTGCCGATTTCCGTCGGCTCCACCGGATGCCTGGAACGATCGAAGATTTTCACATCGAGTTCGTCTTCCAGTTTCTGGATCATCATGCTCAGGGTGGGTTGCGTGATATTGCATCCTTCCGCCGCTTTAGCGAAATGGCGAAAGCTATCTACCGCCAAAATGTATTCTAACTGTTGTATGTTCATAACACGAATCTGTTTTTCCATGCAAATATAAAAAATATCGGCGGAATGGACGATAAAATTAAATAATTTGTATTTTTGTGTCTTCAAACTGCATTTTCATGATCAAACAATTGTTATTGGTGGGAGTTGGCGGAGGAATCGGAAGTGTTTTACGGTTTCTGGCTTCGTGGTTGACGGTTAAATCCGGAAATGTTGCGTTTCCGATGGCCACATTGACCGTTAATTTGGTCGGTTGCCTCTTGATCGGCCTCTTCACCGGATGGGCTATGAAGCATAGCTGTTTGGATGCAAACCTGCGCTTGTTACTGATAACCGGCTTTTGCGGCGGTTTCACTACGTTTTCGGCATTTTCGCTGGAAAACATACAACTGTTTCAGGCAGGCCAGTACGTTTCGCTGGTTTTGTATGTTCTGGCCAGCGTCGGTTTGGGATTTGCGGCGGCGAGTATCGGATTATTAATTACAAAATAAATAGAAAATACATGAAAAACGCACGGATATTATTCGTTATCCTCTTAGGAAGCCTTGTCGCTTGCAATAAAACTCAACCGAATATAAAACAGGATTTTATAAAAGTACAGGAAGGACGGTTTACTCTTCATGAAAAACCTTATTATTTCATTGGAACAAATTTTTGGTTCGGAGCCATTCTGGGGTCGGAAGGGCAAGGCGGCAATCGCGAACGGTTGGCGCAGGAACTGGATTTCATGAAATCCATCGGAGTCAATAATCTTCGCGTACTGGTCGGCGCCGACGGTTATCCCGGACAGGCGGTCAAAGTAACGCCTACGTTGCAGCTGGAGCCGGGCGTTTACAACGATACAATTTTCGACGGGCTGGATTATTTTATGGCCGAACTCGGAAAAAGAAATATGTATGCCGTTTTGTTTCTCAACAACAGTTGGGAATGGAGCGGCGGTTATGGCCAGTACCTGGAATGGGCAGGCAAGGGTAAGGCGCCCGAAGAAGGTGTTCGCAACTGGACCGGATTCCTGGAACACGTAAAACAATATGCCGATTGCGACGAGTGTAAAGAATTATTTTTCAATCACATCCGGCATGTGCTGGGACGCGTTAACCGTTACACCGGATTGAAATATATCGACGACCCCGCCATTATGGCTTGGCAAGTCGGTAACGAGCCTCGCGCTTTCAGCGATGAAGGGAAAGAACCTTTCGCTAAATGGGTGGCGGAAGCCACGGCATTAATTCGTTCGTTGGACGGCAATCACTTGATTTCGTTGGGAAACGAAGGGGCGATGGGTAGCGAAAACGACCTGGAACTGTATGAAAAAATTCATGCCGACCCCAATGTCGATTACCTGACCATTCATATTTGGCCCAAAAATTGGGGATGGATAGATATTGCAGATATCCCCGGTTCGCTCGATGGGGCGATTGAAAAAACTAATGCCTACATCCGGGCGCATTTGGCAATTGCCGAAAAACTGCATAAACCGATGACTATCGAGGAATTTGGTTTCCCGCGCGACCATCATTTATATTCGCTGGACGATCCGACAACGTTGCGCGATCGGTATTATGAAAATATTTTCAATCAAATAGCTTCGTCGTCCCAAACGAACGGCTTGCTGGCTGGGTGCAATTTTTGGGCATGGGGCGGTTTAGGTCGTCCGGCACATCTCCAATGGCAACCTTGGGACGATTATGTAGGCGATCCGTCGCAGGAAGAACAGGGTTTGAATGCGGTATTTAATACCGATTCGACCATTGCTCTGATTAAAAAATACGCCGCCGAAACCTTGTATTTGTTTATCGGTTCCTATTCCGAGGGCGATACTCCGGGAATTTCCGTTTACAGTTTTAACCCGCAAACCGGCGATTTCAAGTATGTCAGCGATGTGAAAGAGGTCGTAAATCCTTCGTATTTAGCCGTTTCGACCGATGAACGATTTGTGTATTCGGTGAATGAAACCGGCGATGGGGCGGTAAGCGCTTTTGCGTTCGACAAACAGAACGGAGTTTTACAGTTCGGCAACCGGCAACCGGTCGGCGGCGGCGACCCTTGTTATATTACGGTCAATCATGAGGCGACCGCTGTGATAACGGCCAATTACAGTGGCGGAAATCTCTCCGTATTGTCGCTGGAAAAAAATGGAAATATCGGAAATTTAACTCAAAACATTCATTTTTCGCCGCAATCGCACATTCATACAGCCGTTTTTTCGCCCGATGAAAAACAGGTATGGGTCACGGATTTGGGGGAGGATTGTATTTATACCTTTGAAGTAACCCAAAAAGAAAATCATTTTTTTCTGAAACAACTACCGGAAAAGACCATTCGGCTCGAAACCGGTTCCGGCCCCCGCCATCTGGCGATTCATCCGGACCAAAATACGGTCTATTGTATCAACGAGTTATCGGGAAAAATTACCGTTTTCAAAACGGATGAAACAGGCGCATTATCGCCCATTCAGTATATCGCCTCCGATACCGTTTCCGGCGCGGGGCGCAAGGGCAGCGCCGACATTCATCTTTCGCCGGACGGAAAATTCCTCTATGCATCCAACCGTCTGAAAGCCGATGGTATTGCCGTCTTTTCCGTTGATCCGGACAGCGGACGATTGACGGCCGCAGGGTATCGGACGACCGGCGTTCACCCGCGAAATTTTATTATTTCTCCCAACGGAAAGTATTTATTGTGTGCCAACCGCGACAGCCATGAGGTGCAAATTTTTGAAATCGATTCCCAAACCGGACAATTGCAGGATACCGGAAAAACCATATCCCTGCCCCGTCCGGTATGTTTGAAATGGTGTAAAAAATGAAGGATATCAAAAGACGTTTTTTTCGTCATTGAATCAGATCGATTGTTATTTTATTGATATTCAACAAAAAAAAGATTCCCAACCATTTTTGGGGCAGTATTATTCCAGCCCGTATTCTTTAATTTTACGGTAAAGCGTGCGTTCGGAGATTTTCAGATCGCGAGCGGCGTTGCGACGGCGACCTTTGTGCCGGTCCAGCGCTTTGATAATCATTTCCCGTTCTACCTCTTCGAGGGAAACCGGCAGATCGGGCTGTTTTTGAACCGATTCAGAGGGGGAACTGATTTCGGTTTCATTTTCTTCCGGAGCCTCGTCGGCGTATTGCGCCGGCTCGTTTTCTTCCGGGTAGAGGTTGGAATAGGCCGGTTTAATCGCCGAACCGTAAGTATCCGGCAATGGATAGGAACGGTTTTCGGATGAAGCCATCTTTTTCAGTTCGTTAATATCGCGGCGCATGTCGAACAGGATTTGGTAAAGGATTTCCCGTTCGTTGGCGAACGATCGCGCGTCGCTGTCCGGAGCGCCGATGATGGCCGGCAACTGTTCCAGATCGGGGGTGGTAAAATAGGTTTTTATCCGTTCGGCGTCGATTTCGCGGTCTTGCTCGAAGATCGACATACGTTCGGTAATATTTTTCAGTTCGCGGATGTTTCCCGGCCAGCGGTATTTGGCGAGAGTTTCGCGGGCGGCGTCGGTCAAATGGATGGCAGGCATTCGGTATTTTTCGGCGAAATCGGCGGCGAATTTGCGAAACAGCAAATAAATATCTTCCCGCCGGTCGCGCAGGGACGGTATCTGGATGGGTACCGTATTGAGGCGAAAATAGAGGTCTTCGCGGAATTTTCCGTTCCGGATGGCTTTCAGCAAATCGACGTTGGTGGCGGCTACAATCCGTACATTGGTTTTTTGAACATTGGAGGAACCGACTTTGATAAATTCGCCGTATTCCAGCACCCGCAACAGGCGGGCTTGCGTGGCAATGGGCAGTTCGCCGACTTCGTCGAGGAAGATAGTCCCTTTGTCAGCCACTTCAAAATAGCCTTTGCGGTCGGCCAGCGCGCCGGTGAACGAGCCTTTTTCGTGTCCGAACAGTTCGGAGTCGATGGTGCCTTCGGGAATGGCGCCGCAGTTGACGGCAATGTAGGAGCCGTGCTTCCGGACGCTGTTCTGATGGATGATTTGCGGAAAAACTTCCTTCCCGACCCCGCTTTCTCCGGTGATAAGCACGGTCAGATCGGTAGGGGCGATCAGGAGCGCTTTTTCGATTTCCCGGTTCAGCAGGACGCTGGTTCCGATAATCCCGAAACGTTGCTTGACTTGTTGGATTTCTGTGTTTGTCATCGGATGTTTGCAATGCTGATGACATCCGAAAAAACGCCAGCCGCCGTAACGGCCGCTCCTGCGCCATATCCCTTGATAATCATGGGATATTCGTTATAACGTTCGGTAGTCATCATGATAATATTGTTGCTGCCTTCCAGTTCGTAGAACGGGTGCAAGCTGTTTACTGCCTGTAAACCGACCGAGCAGCGGCCTCTGTCCATTTCCGCCACAAAGCGATAATGTTTACCTTCGGATTCCAGTTGTTTCCGTTTTTCTTCAAATACGGCGTCCTGTTCGGGGATGTTTTTCCAGAAATCTTCCAAAGCTCCCTGAAAGTATTTTTCCGGGATGAAGGCTTGTTTTTCAACATCTTCCTGATTCACGGCGTATCCGGCTTCGCGCGAAAGGATCACTAATTTGCGGATTACGTCGATTCCGCTCAAATCGATGCGCGGATCGGGTTCTGCAAAGCCGGCTTCTTTGGCCATCCGGATGGCTTTGCTCAAAGGAATTTCAGCGCTGATGGCGTTAAAGATAAAATTGAGCGTACCGGTCAGTACCGCTTGCAATTTCAGGATTTTGTCGCCGCTGTGCGTCAAGGCGTTCATAGTGTTGATGATCGGCAAACCGGCGCCGACATTGGTTTCAAACAGGTATTTTACGCCGGTTTTACGGGCGGTTTCTTTCAGACCGATATAAGCCGGGAAAGGGCCGGAATTGGCAATTTTATTGGCGGTTACCACCGAAATGTTGTGCGAAAGGAAATCCTGATACAGACCGGCAACCTCCGGGCTGGCCGTGCAATCGACAAATACGGAATTGAAAATGTTCATTTTCAGAATTTCTTCGCGCAGAGTTTCGGGCGAACTATCCATGCCCTGAGTTTTCAATTCTTGGATGCAAGTATCCGGATGCAGACCTTCGCGGCGCAGCAGGAGTTTCTTGGAATTGGCAACGCCGACTACATTTACTTTCAACCGGTTCTGTTCCATCAACGTGGGTTGTTGCTGACCGATTTGTTTCAACAAGTGGCCGCCGACGGTTCCGATACCGGTCAGGAAAATATTCAGTACCTGATATTCCGACAGGAAAAACGAATCGTGAATCGAATTCAACGCTTTGCGCAGATATTCCCCTTGAATCACAAACGAGATATTGGTTTCGCTGGCGCCTTGTGCACAGGCGATAACGCTGATGCCGCTTCGTCCCAGCGTGCCGAATAATTTACCGGCAATCCCCGGCGTCCGTTTCATGTTTTCGCCGACGATAGCTACGGTTGCCAAGTTTTTTTCCGCCACAATATCGTGGATTTCGCC
>JAITAH010000010.1 GCA_031284225.1 Dysgonamonadaceae bacterium
CGCGGAGCAGCAAGGATCCACTTCGTTGCTGCAACGGAAATTTGAAATCGGATTCAATCGTGCCGGTCGTTTGATGGATCAATTGGAAGCCGCCGGAATTGTAAGCGCCTCCCGCGGAAACAAAGCGCGCGATGTTTTGGTCATTGACGAACTGCAACTGGAACAAATTTTTAAAACAGTAGGATTATGACGAATGTTTTCTTTTCCGAGCAAACGCGCCTGACCCGCCGTCTCCTAATGGCAACGATGGCCTTTCTTTTGCCGCTCGGCCTTTGCGCTCAAAAAGACGCCAAAGCCAAAGAATGGCTGGATAAATCGTCCGCCGCTTTTCATGAAGCCGGCGCCTTGTCCATTAGTTTTACATTGAATATCAAGGATGTTTCGAATAAAATAACGGAAAGTTTCGACGGAATTTTGGAGTTAAAAGGGATAAAGTTTCACCTGAATACGCCGGATAACGAAATCTGGTTCGATGGGAAAACCCAATGGGGATTGCTAAAAGCTTACGACGAAGTACAGATTTCCGAACCTTCGGCGCAGGAAACGCAAATACTGAATCCGGCCGCTATTTTAAGTATCTATAAAAAAAACTGCAATTACAAATACAAGGGAGAGAAAACCGATGAAAAAGGGCGAAAAGTGCAGGAAGTAGAATTAATTCCGCAAGCCAAAGAAAACGAGATGACCCGTATTGTGATGCACATCGGATCGAACGATTCGATGCCCTCAAAAATCCATATCTTTTACAAAAACGGGATTGAAAATGTGATTCATATTAATAAATATCAAAAAAACACCGCTTTAAAAGATACATCTTTCGTATTCGATGCAAAGAAATATCCCGATGCGGAAATCATTGATTTACGATGAGCGAGAAAGTGAAATGCCTGATTCTGGGTTCAGGACCCGCCGGCTGCACGGCCGCTATTTACGCCGGACGAGCCAATCTGTCGCCGGTTTTGTACGAAGGAATTCAACCCGGCGGACAGTTGACCATCACTACGGACGTCGAGAATTTTCCGGGCTACCCCGAAGGCGTCGGCGGTATCGAAATGATGGAAGATTTGAAAAAACAAGCCCTCCGGTTCGGTGCGGATATCCGTTGTGGAATTGCTACTGCCTGCGATTTGTCGCAAAAACCGTATAAGGTAACGATTGACGGATGCAACGAAATCCAAACCGATGCGCTAATTATTGCCACCGGCGCAACGGCCAAATTCTTAGGATTGCCCGATGAACAAAAATATGCCGGTAAAGGCGTTTCGGCCTGTGCCACTTGCGATGGTTTTTTCTACCGAAAAAAAGTGGTAGCCGTTGTCGGTGGTGGCGATTCGGCCTGTGAAGAAGCGATTTATCTGGCCGGTTTGGCCAGTAAAGTCTATCTGATAGTCAGAAAAGATTACCTGCGCGCTTCACAAATTATGCAAGACCGTTTGTTGCGTCATCCGAAAATAGAGGTTTTGTTTAATACCGATACCGTAGGCCTGTTTGGTGAAGGATTTGTAGAAGGCGCTCATTTGGTTCGTTTTATGGGTCGATCCAACGAAGAAAAATTCGACATTGCGATTGATGGCTTTTTCCTCGCTATCGGACGGAATCCCAATTCAAGTATTTTTCAACCCTATCTTCCGGTCGATGCTAATGGCTATATCCAAACCCAATGGGGGACGACTCGAACGCCGGTTCCCGGCGTATTCGTAGCGGGCGATGTGGCCGATTCTAATTATCAACAGGCGGTGATAGCCGCTGCAACCGGTTGTATAGCAGTTATCGAAACCGAGAGATATTTGAATAGTATAGAGGAGTAAAAATTATTCTTATTTAAATTTTGTCTAAACAAGCAGTGATCTGAAACTGAATTTTGTGCAATCTGAAATCCATTAATGAACGTTTGAAGGGAGTTTAATAAGCGGATTATAGATGAGAAGACAGATAAAGTGTATCTTAATTGCTTGGTTTTTAGCAAATTGCTAAGCAGTTGAAAAACAGGCGATAATAAATATTGCAAAAAAACAAGTAAAAAGCAGTTTGGTTATATTCTTTTTTTTTGCAAATTTTGCAAACTGAAAAATATCTGTCTTTCTTTGGAATCAACGCAGAAAACAACAATGAAGAGATGATTTATTTGGAATTTATTTAGAACTTAAAAATTTACAGTAAAGTGGAATCATGTATTAAATTGTGGAATCAATGTATGGATATTATCAAAGACAATGTGACGGATAATGCTTTTGATACATGGTTCAAGCCTGTCGTTCCGTTGAAATACGACGATAACGATTTTACCATACAAGTACCCAGCCAATTTTTTTACGAATATTTGGAGGAAAAATACGCCGATCTGATTTATCAGGCGCTTTTGCGAATAACAGGTAAAAGCATCGTCCTGAATTACCGGGTGATTGTGGATACTTCCAGTCGAAACGGCGGGCACACGATTTTGCAGAGCGAACATCCCCTGTCGGCCAACGACAATCAGCGCATCGCTAAAAACCTGAATCAGGCGCCGGACGAATTGTATCCTCCTTCGGACTTGGATTGGAATCCAAATTTAAATAATCGACTGACATTTAATAATTTTTACGAAGGAACCAGTAATAAACTGGCGCGTTCGATTGCCATGAAAATTACGGACGAACCGGGAAAAGATTTTAATCCCTGCTTCATCTACGGTCTGTCGGGAGTGGGAAAAACGCACCTTTGCCATGCCATCGGGAATAAAATTATGGAACTGAACCCGCAGAAACGGGCGCTCTATATCTCGGCGCATTTATTTGAAGTGCAGTTTACCGACGCCCGGAAAAAAAATACGCACAACGAATTTGTCCATTTTTACCAGGGCGTAGATGTGTTGATTTTGGATGATATTCACGAATTGGCCGGAAAAGAAAAAACGCAACAAGCCTATTTCCATATTTTCAATCACTTGAAACTGATTGGCAAACAATTGATTCTAACGGCCGATAAAGCGCCTATCGACATACAAGGCCTGGAAGAACGCCTGATTAGCCGCCTGAAATGGGGCTTGACCATCGAGTTGCACAAACCCGATTTGGAACTCCGTAGAAAAATCCTGCAACAGAAAGTGAAACAGGACGGTTTGAACATTTCCGAGGAAATTATCAACTTCATTGCCGAAAACGTAACGGATCATGTCCGTGATTTGGAAGGAATCATTACTTCGCTGGTAGCCCATGCATTGGTATATAATCGCGAAGTGGATATGGAATTAACCAAACGGATTGTCGGTAAAACCGTTAAGATGAAAAAGCAGCAAATTACGCTGGAAAAAATTCAGGATGTAGTGAGCGCCTATTTTAAGATCGACATCGATCAGATTCATTCCAAGTCGCGCAAACGCGAAATCGTTCAGGCGCGGCAAGTAACCATGTTCCTGTCGAAAAAATATACCGATCACTCCTATTCGCACATCGGGAATATGGTGGGAAAGCGCGATCACGCTACCGTATTGCACGCTTGCAAAACCATTCAAGATAATCTGGATATCGACAAAGTGTTCCGTGTAAAGATGAAGGATATCGAAACGCAAATAACAGGCATCGCCTGAACGCATTACCATGCTCGAACGGGAATTGCAATGGGAACGAGAGTTGTTTCTCTTTTTGAATGGAAGCGATTCGTCTTTCTGGGATTCCTTTTTCTATTTTTATTCCTTTAAATGGACGTGGATTCCGTTTTATCTGTGCTTTATCTTCGTGTTTATTTACAGAAAAACCGGAACGGAAATTGTAAATGATTGGAAAAGAATTGTTTGGACGATCGTTTCGGTGATCGTAGTCATTGTATTGTGCGACCAAATCGCTTCCGGAATTTGCAAACCCTTGTTTCATCGGTTCCGGCCTACGCATCATCCCGATTTTCAAGATTGGGTAAAAACCGTTTTTGATCAACGAGGAGGCAAATACGGTTTTATATCCAGTCATGCGGCCAATACTTTCGGCTTGGCTACATGGACGGTTCTGTTGTTTCGACGCCGTTTGTTCACTTTCACGATGCTTCTGTTTGCGCTGCTTACCGGCTATTCGCGTATTTATCTGGGATTGCATTTTGTTTCGGATGTAGTAGCCGGAGCATTGGTAGGAATCGTTGTAGGCTATGTCGTTTACCGGCTGTATCGCTGGAAAGTGAAAGAGGTTATTTATCCGACGGGGTGGAGAATTTATCTGCTTTGTTCGGCGTATATCATCAGCGTAGCTCTTTTATGTATTTTTTCGTAAAATTTTTGTCATTATCTTTGTATCGTATTGTAATTTTGACTAAGTTAGTAGCCTGAATGAGAAAATCTGTTTTAGTAATAACTTTTAAAGATAGAACGCCATGAAGACGATCACATTTAATGAATTGAGAAGAATCAAAGACAAGCTGCCTGAAGGTAGCTCCCGCCGAATTGCCGCAGAATTAGGCCTTCCGGTCGAAACCGTACGGAACTATTTCGGTGGGGTGAATCAAAGTACCGGTAATGGAGGCGGCATCCATATCGAACCGGGGCCTGACGGCGGTATTGTTATTCTGGACGATCCTGCGATTCTCGAAAGAGCGCTTATTATAATAGGAGAAGTCAAGCATAATATATCAACGGTTTCGGCAAACGTATAATTTAAAATATAATGGATAATCCTTCAAGTCAGGTATTGAACCGGAGGTTTTTGCGTCCGGATGTACATGGTTCAATTTCCATGCCGATTTATTCGGGAGCGGCATTTGAGTTCGATACCGCCGAAGAAATGGAAGACGCTTTCCTCGGTAAATCCGGCAAACACACCTACTCCCGCATTTCCAATCCCACAGTAGAAGCTTTCGAAGATCGTGTCAAACAAATCAGCGGAACAAAACAAGTCTTGGCCGTTTCATCCGGTATGGCGGCCATTTCCAATGTTTTTATGACGATTGCTTATGCCGGTTCCAACGTCATAACTTCTACGCATTTGTTCGGAAACACATTTTCGCTCTTTTTATTTACCTTGCAAGCGTTCGGTGTGGAAGTCCGGTTTTGTAATTTACTCGATCCGGAAGACGTCGCCCGGCATATCGACGAAAAAACGTGTGCGGTATTCACGGAAATTATCACCAATCCGCACATGGAAGTGGCTGATTTGAAGGCATTATCTGCGGTAGCCCATAGCCGGAATGTTCCTCTGGTGGCTGATTCTACCATTATTGCTTGGCCTTATTTCAATGCACAACGCTTGGGCGTGGATTTGGAAGTAGTAGCCAGTACGAAATACATTTCCGGCGGCGCTACCAGTATCGGCGGTTTGATACTCGATCATCAAACGTTCGACTGGTCGGTTTCCCCTCGTTTGAATGCGGTAGCTAAAGCGCATGGCAAAGCCGCGTTTACGGCAAAACTGCGGAGCGAAATTTCCCGGAACATGGGCGCATACATGTCGCCTCATACGGCTTACTTGCAAAACCTGGGGTTGGAAACCTTGGAATTACGCTATCTACGAGCTTCATCGACTTGTAAACAGTTGGCGGAATTTTTGAAAACTGTGCCCGCCATTCATCAAGTCAACTATACGGCGTTGTCGGATAATCCGTTTTATCGAATCAGCGTCGAACAGTTTGGGGAGTATGCGGGAGCGATGTTAACTTTCAGTTTGAAGGATCAAGCGGCGTGTTTTGCGTTTGTCAATCGGGTACAACTGATTCGCAGAGCTACTAATTTGTTCGATAACAAGTCGTTAATTATTCATCCTTTATCGACGATTTACGGTACGTTGAGCGATGAATACAAAAAAATGGTAGAGGTGCCCGCCAATATGTTGCGCTTATCCGTTGGATTGGAAGATTTGGAGGATTTGAAGAGCGATATTGTACAGGCGCTCATTTAGTCTTTTCGACGAGTTTTGAGTGAATCGAGCTATTCGGTAAATCAACGTGATGGCGGTTTTTACGGAATACTTAAAATTTTCAAATTATACACGAGAGGCTGTTCCACAAGTGGTGAAACAGCCTCTGAATAGCGCTTGCTAACAATTACTTTAATGACAAATGTAACTCGTTCTCTTTTTCAATGAAAACCAATTTTTCTTCGCGAGCGAGCCAGCCGATAGCGGCATAAATTTCTTTGTCCGTCATTTTTACTGTTTTCTTCAAATCTTTTACCGATTTGACGCCTACTTCATTCAATACATTCCATACGTGGCCTGCATCATTTCCAATTTTTTCTAACATTGTCTTTTCCATTTTAATTAAACAATTTTTTGCATATCAGGAATTTGTATAATTAAGCAAGGGTTCGTTCAATGGATTATTGTCCCATATAAATTTTATCCCATTTTTCATATTCAGCATTGTTGCCCAGGCTGTAATAAATATTACGTAACGCAAAAATAGCGTCGGTATCCTTGGGGTTCAGCTGATAAGCTTTTTCGAAATAAGGGATGGCTTCTTTAAAAAGATTGTCCACTTTCTTTCGCGCTTCGGCGTACAATTTGGTGTCGGTTATATTGTCTGCTTCCCCTCTGGCTTCAATTCCGGAATTGTAATACAGCCGTCCCAAATGAGATAACGCATCGGCATATTGGGGGTTAATCTCAAGCGCTTTTTGGATACTTTCGATAGCTTTATCCGTTTGCTTGATATTTTCATATACCAATCCCAATACATCGTACAACTGAGCGTCGTTAGGAGAAACAAGAATCGCTTTTTGTAAATAATCTACCGCTTCATCTGTTTTCCCCTGGTTGATGTTGATGTTAATCAGGTTGAGTATATAATACGGTTCTTGGGGGAATTTATCCACACCCTGTTTCAGTATGTCCACGAAATGAACCGTATCGGCTTTTTGACTGAATTCGTTGGCTAATCGTTGGTAAATTTCATTTTCGTTCCAACCCCAATCTTTGATTTCGGTAAAAAGTTCGATAGCGGCTTCCGAATTAGGAATTTCGATGGCAGATATCGCTGCGTAATAGCGAATTTTGACCTCATTCGTATCATTCGGCTGGGTATAAAAAAGCTTGCTATCCCCTTCAAAAATAGGGAGTTTTGGCATGTCTCCGTAGAAGCGGAAATTTTCGTACGCTTGCGTATAATCGCGTTTTTCATAAAAATAACTGCCCGCGTTGATGTAATACGGCCGATTTGCCAACATAATCGCTTTAATATCCTTCCGGAATTTCGGTTTTACTTTTCCTTTGGCGTCCGGAAGTTGATCCAGTTCGTCGGCTTTCACAAAGTAGGGATAAATTTTCACCAGCGCCGGATACATTGCATCTTCGTTGGCTGGCTGTCCCAGGATTTCTTTTGCTCTTTCCGTATCGAAGACTTTGTTTTCCACCATACCTGCCACATACCAGGTTTCCGCCTCATTCATGGTTTCCGGATTTGTCATAGCGCCT
>JAITAH010000042.1 GCA_031284225.1 Dysgonamonadaceae bacterium
TACTTTTTATATATTAATGTTTAAAATTTGCATAATCTACTTGCACGCCTTCGCGACTTAAACAAATATCCCTTATCGCTGCGATGCCTTTACATTCTTCAGGAACATGAATCCAATAACCATCTGTGTTGGTGGTTTCATAAATGTTACTGCCTTTGAAGTACGTGCGAATCAGTTCTGCTATTTTCAGACGGTCATTATTATCTAAAACACTGAATGATACTATTTTCATATTGTCAAAATGAGCCTCCATAATGATCGAATTTTATTTTCTT
The DNA here is from genome assembly GCA_031284225.1 of Dysgonamonadaceae bacterium. The sequence goes on from JAITAH010000042.1 coordinate 276, forward strand.
AATACTATTTTTCTACCTGTTATTATGCTATTTTATTCCCATCGACATTTATTTTATATTACCTAAAATTCCACTTACTATAAATAAGTGGTCTTGCAAATTGCAATTGTGTAACATTCTATTTACAAACCAAATATAAAACCTTATGTTTTTTGTTAAACAAATCATTAAACAGACTATTAAACAAAACCTGATAAAAGAATTTGGCTGTTAATTTAATTGTATATAAATCAAACAGATATCAGATTTTATAATAGCTTTTCAATAAAAAAGCATAAAACATTTTATGAAATCAATTGAAACACAAGCATTTATACTGATTAATAGCTTTCTATGATAAGAGCAAACTAAAATGCTTTAATTTTTTTTGTTTTTATTTTTTAGATAGTTAAATATTTTGTATTTTTGCACTGCATATTATATTCTTTGTATTCCACTGCTTTATAGTAATCAGAACCGTTAAATAGCCGAATAATTTCTGCGTTAGCCTCATCAACAACCGACTGCCCAAGCGAAGCCAAATAGATGCGAGTAGTAGATTCGTTTTCGTGTCCCATGCCCTCGCTGATAATTTCAATCGGAACTTTCTTGCAAAGTGCAATCGTTGCCCACGAATGACGTGTTACGTAAGAACTTAACGATTTTTCCAAACCTAAAATATTAGAAACACGCTTCAAACGTTTGTTATAATTCCGTAACTGACTTGAATTATCCCTATTGTGTTCAGTATAAATTGGTAAAAGATAATCTTCAATAGTTTGCGATTCGTAACGGGATATGATTTCCTGCATACATGGCTCAATTTTGACAGTCAGCATTTGCTTGGTTTTGCTTCGCGTATAAACAATATAGCCGTTTTTTATGTTTTTTTTCCGAAGATTGGCCATATCAATGAATGAGATTCCCCGCAGGAAAAAACTGAACAGAAACAGGTCGCGAGCCAACGCCAATTCTTTACAAGCGGATAAATCCAACTTGCTAAGCTGCACAATAACGTCTTCATTTACAGCTCTTTTTACAGTTTTATTGATTTGCGTATAAATATTTGCGAAAGGATTCTTTTGAGTAGTCAAACCCTTTTTAACTGACTGATTATAAACAGAACGCAAAGCCCGCATGTAACACGAAACGGTATTTTTCATAACGCCTGAATTTTTCAACCACAGTTCATATTTTTGCATCAGGTCGTTATCTATCTTATCAAGCAAAATATCCTGTCCATTCCGAAAATGCTCAAAACTCGTTTTGGCAGTCTGCAAAATAGTAGCTGTCATTTTCCGATTGTCTTTTTTCAGGCTCTTTACGGTATAATCAACGAACGTAAAAAAGTAACCGTTAAACGAATTATTTGCGTACAAATTAGCCAGTTCCTCTACGGTATATTCGCTTTTTTGTTCGAACAAACGAATCAGCTCGTCAAGTTGTTTTCTTTCTGCTTCCAAACCGGTTTTAACGGTTTGCAAGTAAAATATCCGTTCCAATTGGGCTTTGTCGAAATTGACAACTTCTTGCCGGCTGTTCCATTCCATTGGAAATAGCCGGAAATGTGTCCGCAACAATTTGACTTTTCGGTTATGAATCAGTTGTATGCAGATAACTCCTTCTTTTCCATTTACTCTTGAGGAAATGAATTTTAGTTTTACAGATGTACTCATGATGTATAATGTTTAAAGTTTGATACATGTTTTTTGATATCCATTACCATTATTCTGTACACTACATATAACAATTTGATCATCTTATTTTCTGCTTCATTCTATTTATCAACGCTTTGTTCAATCGGTTTGACTGAAACTTCAATTTTCTGGTTTAAAGCTGACAGATTCGTTTTGAGTTCATGGAATTCCTCTTTCCTGCGCCCAATAGTAGTCATAATCGCTTGCAATGCAGGAATATTTTTTTCCAGTTCTTTTGTTTTTGTTCCATGATATTTCATTATGGCATTTTTTCAAGGGCTTTGAGGAAATTTTGAGAACCTAAAACCGGATCATCGGCTATATGACTGTTGTTGTAGATTTGCCTTTGGCAAACAAAACGGTTATCACGGAACGCAATCCCTCTGTTTTGGCTTGTTTTCGTTTTGGCAAAAGTAAAAAAGCATATCGCGAACCGACTTGGATAAAATCGCCATGTTGATGGGTGAAGAAGTCGCTCCACGGCGCAAGTTTATCGAAGAAAATGCAACTTATGCAAATATTGATGCGTAATTAATTGCAAAGCGCTCGCCTCAACTCAACCACCGCACGGGGAATATCCGGCGCGGTTTTTAATAATGTGATAAATTTACTTCCGACAATGGCTCCGGCGGCATGGGTTTGTGCCGCTTCCAGCGTTGCCTTATTGGAAATGCCGAATCCGATCAGCCGGGGATTCTTCAACTGCATCGCATGGATTTTCTGGAAATACGCCAACTTTTGTTCATCAAAACGGTTTTGTGCGCCGGTGGTCGCGGCAGAGGATACCATGTAAATAAATCCGTCGGTATGCTCGTCAATCAGCCGGATCCTTTGCTCGGACGTTTCGGGCGTAATTAACAGAATGATTTTCAAATCGTAACGGTCTGCCTCCGGCTTGTATTCACGAATATAATCGTCGAACGGCAAATCGGGAATAATTGCGCCGTCGATGCCGGTCTCCCGGCATTTCCGGCAAAAATTTTCTACCCCGAATTGCATAATGGGATTCAGATATCCCATCAGAATCAGCGGGATACGCACTTCTCTGCGAATGTCTTTCAATTGTTCAAAAAGCAGCTTCAGGCTCATACCCTTTTTCAGGGCGAGGGCGCCGCTTTCCTGAATAACGGGGCCGTCGGCCATCGGGTCGGAAAACGGAATACCGATTTCGATCAGGTCGATTCCGTTCTTTTCCAGCTCTTTGATAATCGGTACCGTATCGTTGACGTCCGGATAACCGGCTGTGAAATAAACGGAAAGTATGTTTTTGTGTTTTTGGGCGAAAAGCGTCTTTATCCGGTTCATTGTTGGAGTGCGTTTATAAATGTTTGTAATAAATCGATATTTTTTATGCCCGGCGCCGTTTCAAACCGGCTGTTTAAATCCACGCCACAGAGCAGCGGATGCCGAATGGCTTTGATTCGATCGGCGTCTGCCGCCGAAATGCCGCCGCTCAAGAAGAAAGGCGTTTTGCCGGAATAGGATTCCAGCAGTTGCCATTCGAACTGGTTTCCGGAACCGCCGTGATGCGGCGTTTTTGTATCGAACAAAAAATAATCGCATACTTCAGAGTTGTACAAAGCGCAATCGTTCAGGTCTTTTTCGTCCGAAACGGCAAAAGCTTTCAGGACAATCACGCCCTGTTCTTTGATTCGCCGGCAAACGTTGGGCGACTCGTTCCCGTGCAACTGAACGGCCTGTAAATCGTAGCGTTTCACCTTCTCTCTGATTTCCGTTTCGGAAGCGTTGACGAAAACGCCCACTTTCCGAATCCGTAGCGGCGTTTGCAGGATAGCGTCCGCCGGCAAATTTCCGGCATAGCGGCAAGAGGGTTCATAGAAAATCATCCCCATCCAGTCGATGGGAAGCCGGACCAATTCCCAGATATTTTCGGCGTTGGTCATTCCGCAGACTTTGATTTTCATAACGATCGAATAAAATCGGCCAAAGCCCGGCCCGGATCCGGCGTTTTCATGAAATTCTCGCCCATCAAAAAGCCCTGATAACCCGCCTGCCGCAGCGTCCGCACGGTTTGAACTTCCGACAGGCCGCTCTCCGAAATCTTTACCATTTCTGCCGGTATCTTGTCCGCCAGTTGCAGGGAAACGACGGCGTCCGTTACAAAGCGCGTCAAATCGCGGTTATTAACGCCGACGACATCTACGGCTTCCGTAATATAATCCAGTTCGGATTCGCTGTGAATTTCCAGCAATACCTCCATTCCCAGCTCGTGGGCGACGCCGGCAAAGCGGGCGACTTCTTCCTGCGTCAGGCAGGCGGCAATCAGCAAAACGACGTCGGCGCCCAGCGCTTTGGATTGATGAATCTGGTATTCGTCCACCAGAAAATCTTTGCGGAGAAAAGGTATCGAATCCACCGCCTTCCGCGCTTTTTTGAAATCGAAAAAACGACCGCCAAAAAACTCCGTATCCGTCAGAATGGAAACGGCGGCAGCGCCGGCGCCGGCATATTCCCGCACCACGTCTTTGGCCACCGCATTGGGATTGATCCATCCTTTCGACGGCGATTTCCGTTTAAATTCGGCAATAATGCCCGACGGCGAATCCAGCAACGCTTGCCGGAACGAAAGCGTCCGGCGCCCCATCAAATCGTAAAAACGTTGCAAGTAATCCAACGGAGTATCCTGCTTTTGCTGTTCCACTTCGAGGCGCTTGCTGTCGCAAATTCGCTGTAAAAGGTTCATTTACTTTTCGATCCAGGATATGATTTCGTCCGACAGGGGAAGAACGTTGGGAGCGACGGCTTTCACCCAGTTTCCCTCTTCGTCGATCAGGAATTTTTGGAAATTCCATTTCACTTCCGCATCTTCTTTCCCGTTTTCGCTTTTCTGCGTAAGCCACTGATACAAAGGATCCATATCGTCGCCTTTGACCGATATTTTTTCCATCATGGGAAACGTAACGCCGTAATTTTCCTCGCAAAACGCTTTAATTTCTGCGTTGCTTCCCGGCTCCTGCGACCCGAAATTATTCGCCGGAAAACCGATAATGACAAACGAACGGTGGCGATACGTTTCATACAGTTGCTGTAACTGCTTGTATTGCGGTGTAAGCCCGCATTTCGACGCTACGTTGACGACCATCACTTTTTGCCCTTTCAATTCCGAAAGCGGAAAACTCTCGCCGTCGATGGTTTTGACGGTAAAATCATAAAAACTTTTTGTTTGCCCGCACACGCAGCAAGGAAAGAGTACAAGAATCAGCAATACTTTAAAAATCAATTTCATACGATTATATTTTAAATGTTTATTGTTTGCAAAAATACGAAAAATTTTCTATCCGGCAGCATTTTTCAAGTTATTCAGGTATTGATTTCCAAGAATTTTAACAGAGTTGCCTTTGCCCGTCCCGATTCCAGCGATTCGCGAGCCTTGTCTATGCAGGCCGTTATATCGAGATGAGGTTCAATTGTTTGAATGGCTACTGCCGCATTGACGATCACCACGTTTTTTTGCGATTCGGTGGCGGAATTGTCCAGTACCCGGTCGAAAATCCGGGCGGCCGCTTGCGGCGTGGCTCCGCCGAAGAGTTCCTGCGGATGAGCCCGCGGAAAGCCCAGCATTTCCGGTTGATACAGGTTTTCCCCGAAGCGGTTAATGATTTTGAAGGTATCGGTCAGCGAAATTTCGTCGTACCCGTCTAAGCTGTGGACGATGGAAAAGTCGTTGCCGCTCTCCTGGTAAATGTAATTGTAGAGCCGCGCCATCTTCAAATCGTAAACGCCCAATACTTGGCGACGGGGCGTCAGTGGATTGACAATCGGCCCCAGAATATTGAAAAATGTTCGGACTGCCAGCGCTTTCCGTATAGGCGATACGGCTTTTAATGCCGGACTGAACAGCGGCGCATGCAGATAGGCGAAGTTGCTTTCGTCCAGCGATTTTCGAAGAATCGCCGCATCGGTGGTGAATTTGACGCCATGCTCTTCCATGACATTGGATGCGCCGCTGACGGATGTTGCCCCGATATTTCCGTGTTTGACCACTTTATAGCCCGCTCCGGCGGTTACCAGGCAGGCCGCCGTCGAAATATTGAAGGTATTTTTGCCGTCGCCGCCCGTTCCGACGATGTCGATGGGGTTGTAATCGCGCAGTTCGTCCACCCGGACGCGCATCTCCAGCAGCGCTTCGCGGAAGCCGAGAATTTCTTCGACGCTGACGCTTCGCATAAAATAGACGGTTACGAAGGCGGCCATCTGACTGTCGTTATAATTTCCGGCCGCCATTTGGGTCATCACCCGTTTTGCTTCCTCCCGCGAGAGGTATTGATGCTCGAATAGCCGGTTGAGTATTTCTTTCATTTTGAGTTAGTTTATTAAAAAATTTCTAATTATTTCCTTGCC
>JAITAH010000076.1 GCA_031284225.1 Dysgonamonadaceae bacterium
GGGAGTATAAAGGACTGGTTTATTCGGCTTTGAATAAGAACGGCGAAAAGGTCGGTAATCCGTTCAAATCATCTCTGTTTGGGAAGTCTGTCGGTATGGAAGCGCTGGAAAAACGCATCGAAAAGTCGGCGGAAATCATCAAAAGCAAGGGATTGAAAGAGCGCAGCAAACAGGTTATCGCCGCTGCCATGCACACTTGTAAAAACCGCGCAGACTTTGAAAAGGTGTTGGAAAAACAGGGCATTTTCGTATTGTTCAGGGAAAACGAACAGGGCAGGATTTACGGCGCAACCTTCATAGACCACGAGCAAAAGGCAGTGTTCAACGGCTCCCGTCTGGGTAAGGAATTTTCCGCCAACGTGTTCAACGACCTGTTTAACGGTAACGGTCGGAAGCCGGAACAGAGAGAAAACTACAAAGCCGGACAATCCTTTGAACCGTTCAAGCCATCGAACAGGGAACGGGAGGAAGGTTCAGGCATCGGCGGACTGTTTGACCTGTTTACACCCGAAACAACAGGTGATGAGATAGCGAAACAAAATTTTGTCCGTCGCCTGAAAAAGAAAAATAAGCGTCAAAGACGCATATAACTTTTAATTCGTAATTTTTAATTGACTATACTATGCAACAGGAAGATGATTTAAGAGGACTGGCCAAAGTCATGGAGTTCATGAGGGCTGCCAGCATTTTATTTTGTGTTATCAATATTTACTGGTTTTGTTACCAGAGCATTGTGGATTGGGGAATTAATATCGGCGTGGTCGATAAAATCCTGATGAATTTTCAACGGACTACCGGACTGTTTTCGTCTGTTTTGTGGACAAAACTGTTCGCGGTTGTATTTCTGGCGTTGTCGTGCCTTGGAACGAAAGGCGTCAAACAGGAAAATATTAAATGGTCGAAAATCAATACGTTTTTGTTTTTTGGCTTTGTGCTGTTTTTTCTAAACTGGTGGCTGCTGTATTTGCCGCTTCCACTGGTGGCGAACACGGCTTTTTATGTGTTTACATTGACACTGGGTTATATCCTTTTGCTGATCGCCGGATTATGGATGAGCCGCCTGCTCAAAAACAACCTGATGGACGACATTTTTAACCTTGAAAACGAATCGTTTATGCAGGAAACACGGCGAATTGAAAACGAATATTCGGTAAACCTGCCGACACGGTTTTTCTACAAAAAGAAGTGGAACAAAGGTTGGATAAACGTGGTCAATCCGTTCTGGGCGAGCATTGTTTTAGGTACTCCGGGTTCAGGAAAGTCTTATGCAATCGTCAATTCGTACATTAAACAACAGATAGCCAAAGGATTTTCGCTTTACTGTTATGATTACAAGTTCGACGACTTTTCCGTGATTGCCTATAATACAATGCTTCAAAATATGGATAAATACAATGTAAAGCCGAAATTCTACGTGATTAACTTCGACAATCCCCGTAAATCGCACCGGTGCAATCCCATTGCACCGGAGTTTATGACCGACATCAGCGACGCATACGAATCGGCCTACACGATTATGTTAAATTTGAATAAAACGTGGATTCAAAAACAGGGCGACTTCTTTGTAGAATCACCTATAATCCTTTTAGCATCAATTATTTGGTATTTAAAAATCTATCAGGGTGGCAAGTACTGTACGTTCCCTCATGCCATAGAATTTTTGAATCGCAAGTATGCTGATATATTCCCGATTCTAACCTCTTACTCGCAGTTAAAGAACTATTTAAGTCCGTTCATGGATGCATGGGAAGGTGGCGCCGCCGATCAGCTCCAGGGGCAGATAGCCTCGGCTAAAATTCCACTGTCCAGAATGATAAGCCGCAACTTTACTGGGTAATGACCGGAAATGATTTCACGCTTGACATTAATAATCACAATGAGCCGAAAATCCTTTGCGTGGGCAATAATCCCGACCGGCAGAACATTTATTCGGCGGCTTTGGGGCTGTATAATTCACGTATCGTGAAGTTAATCAACAAGAAAGGGCAACTCAAATTTTCGGTTATTATTGATGAGTTGCCGACAATCTATTTTCGTGGACTGGACAACCTGATAGCTACTGCCCGAAGCAATAAAGTGGCTGTATGTTTAGGCTTTCAGGATTTTTTGCAACTGAACAGGGATTATGGCGACAAGGAGAGCAAAGTGGTACAAAATACGGTGGGCAACATTTTTAGCGGTCAGGTAGTGGGCGAATCGGCAAAAACATTGTCGGAAAGGTTCGGAAAAGTGTTGCAGAAGCGGCAGTCGATGACGATCAACCGGCAGGATACGTCAACGTCTATTTCCACGCAGTTGGACAGCCTTATTCCGGCTTCCAAGATAAGCAATCTTACGCAGGGCATGTTTGTTGGTGCGGTGTCCGATAACTTTGATGAGCGCATAGAACAAAAGATTTTCCATGCCGAAATTGTGGTTGATAACGAAGCCGTCGCCCGCGAAACAAAAAATTACAAACCTGTTCCGATCATTGCAGAGTTTGTCGATAGCGAGGAAAACGATGTAATGCAGCAAGTTATTGAACACAACTACAATCAAATCAAAGTGGACGTAAAACAGATAATCGCAGAGGAGTTAAAGAGAATTTCGGAAGACCCTGACTTGCAGTATTTTATAAAGAAGGAGGGGTAATAAAAAACTCTCGACTATCATTGAGCTATAGTCGAGGGTTTTACAACTACTTTTCTTTTTTTACATCTACTATCAACAACACCAATAACTAACTGATAGCAAGATATATATATATGACGCGCCATTTTTTTACAACTACTCTCGTTTTTTACAACTACTTTTTATTTTGTTGCAGAAAGCACCCAGACTGGATATTTGTCTGTATTAGAGGAGTTTTTAATAAGTTGCTCTTTGGTTGATAATTTCGTAACAATATTTGCTATCTTCTTTTTTCGCTTTTCTATCGGTTCATCGGGCGACAAAGTAGGCAGTATCATATTTACTATATCTTCCCTTGTGGCAGAACCCTTTTGAGAAATCAAGTCCAATATCATTTGCTTGTAGTCCTGATATGATATTTTGGTATAATTACCTGCTACCTGCAATTCGGAAGCCGTTCCTGCTACCAATTTCAAATCCCGCAATCGTTGAAGTTCCGTTTCGCTGATTGACTGTTTTTTCTGTACTTTATCCAATAAAATAACATCGTCCAAACTCAATTCGGGGTGTTTTTTCAATTGGCGCGAATAATTGTCGTTGATAAGTTCGCCGTATATCATTACTTCGGTGTGGTTTACGTCCGAAATATCGTAGGTGGGCAATGGAAAAAATCGGTCTTTTTGAATGGTAAACATTTTCTTGATACCGCTTCCGATAATATCTATCATATTCAGATTGACCATAGCCGCAACCAAAAATGGATTGCGGTAGTAGCGTTGCGGACGATCGTAATGAATAGCCTCTTCGACGGAATCCGGTATAAAGCCCCCTGCATTGTCGAAAATAAGACGGTCGTTGTATTCTAAAAGAATAATGCGACTTTGCTTACTGTAATCGGAATGTGCAACAGCATTATTAAGGGCTTCGCGTATTACCCAATCATCGTAATGCGTTACTTCATCAGGAAACAAAGTTGTATCGTCAATCATATAACGGTATTTCGTATTACGGATACAGGCGAGAACCTTATTAACCGACAAAATGAACGGTGTATAAAAATGTTCATATCCTTCAGGCTTGTCTTTCAATATCCAGGATATTTGCCCGATTGCGGGCGAAAGCAAATGACTTGATGTGTCTTTGCCCAAAAGCAGAATAGCAGTATTTGTTATTTTTCCTTCAATAGTTATGGATGCTTTATCCAAAAACAATACATCATCCCAATTATCCACATCTTTTGCTAAATGTGGATGTTTCTTTTTGTACTGTTCCCGTGCTTCCCGTATTGCTTCTTTGTCCAAATGTTCAATCGTGGCATCGGGTATGATGTTTTTCGACCAATCTTTGCCGATAACCTGATTTCTAATTCTATCTATCTTTTCAATATTCAGAGCCACAAGGCTTTCATTCAAGCGACCATAATAAAAGCCCTCAAACGCTAC
>JAITAH010000151.1 GCA_031284225.1 Dysgonamonadaceae bacterium
CGCTATCATTGCTATTGCTGTGCAACGCCTACGGCGTATTGGTTTGTGTGCGTTCATTCATTTTCTATTGACATGAATGCCCTGAACGGGCATTTTGAAGCAATCGGGGGCGAAGAATCAACGTCGGAATTCATCCGTCTTGCCCGGTTATGGGGTATTCATATCAATAAAATCGGCATTAGCGCATCCGCTTTGCCCGGCAGGGCATTCATGTCAATAGAAACACGACGTTATTTTGGTCGTCGCAAAACCTCGTTAGAGGTTTCATGTCAATAAAAAACCGGCATTAACGCCACAAAAGCGTTTTTTGAATCCTTTAAACAATCATACCGCTGCCGAGGCAAAGGCGGCAATCGCGGTCGTAAACCACAGCGAACTGGCCGGCGGCAATACCCTGAATCTTGTCGTCCGAGGCAATGAGGTAAGCGTCGGCGGATCGGCGGATTGTACCGAACGTAAAATCCGGAGTATGGCGGATTTTAAATGCAACCGGTTTTTCGTCGGTAAAAGGCCCCCAAGGGTCATTCGTAATAAAATGAAAACCTTGCAGGCAGACGGTTTTTCCGTATTGCGTTTCGGGATCATAACCGTTCGATACATATATAATATTGTGCGGAATGTCTTTTCGGATCACGAACCAGGGGCCGCCGCTCAGGCACAATCCTTTGCGTTGCCCGATGGTGTGAAACCAGTAGCCTTTGTGTTCGCCTAAGCATTTACCGGTTTCCCATTCGATGATAGGTCCCGGCTGTTCGCCCAGATAACGGCGGATAAAATCGTTGTAATTAATTTTTCCCAGAAAACAAATGCCTTGGCTGTCTTTTCGTTGGGCGCTGGGCAAGCCCTGGGCGGCGGCCATAGCTCGTACTTCGCTCTTTTGCAGGCGACCGATGGGGAACATCAGCTTGGCGATTTGCAGGTAATCGACCTGTCCGAGAAAATAGGTTTGATCTTTTACCCGGTCGGCCGCGGTAGAAAGCCAGATTTTCCCGTCGATTTCGGTAGTCGTAGCGTAATGTCCCGTAGCAATGCGATCGAAAGCATGTCCCCATTTTTCTTCAAAGACGCCGAATTTGATTAATTTGTTGCACATCATGTCGGGATTGGGCGTTAATCCGCGATGCACGGCGTCAATCGTGTAACTGACCACTTTGTCCCAATATTCTTCGTGCAGGGAAACGACTTCCATACGGCAGCCGTATTTTTTAGCAATGAACGTGGTGATTTCGATATCTTCTTCCGACGGACAATCGACGTAACCGTCCGCCTCTTCCATTCCTATTTTAATATAGAAAATAATCGGTTCGTAGCCGGCTTCTTTCAATTGATGAACGACGACCGAACTATCGACTCCTCCCGATACCAACGCTGCAATTTCCATTTTTGCTGCAAATTTAGTATTTTTTTAAAAGACAGAAGACGGAAGGTAAAAGATTTTATGCAAAAGACAGAAGATTTAAGACGGAAGACATTTGTTTCTTGTCTCGATAGTAACCACCTGCGTTCGGGAAAAGAAATAATCGTTTACGGTTTATGAGGATATATCAAACGGTCGATTTCTCATCATTGCGAACTGCGAGGAACGAAGCAGGAAGCAACCCATGTTATTGATTATCAACGGATTGCTTCGGTCGAACGCTCTCGCAATGACGGTTTTATTACTTTGATACAGACTCATTCAACCTGCATCGGCTTTCGGGTTGAAAGGAAAAAGAATGAGGATGCGTCTGACCTTGACACATCCTCCACCTTATTGCATTCTTCCAATTACACACTAAGAATCCACACACTATAAATACAACACACTCTGACACATTACTTTGGCATTTTCCAATTGCTTTCGCAAGCGATTGTAAAAAGTTTTTAATTGTTTTCAAATTAAAAATACTAATCAGAAGAATAACAACATTATTTTATAGTGCAAATTGTATGCCAAATTCGTAAGCGTTACCGAAAAGTTGTGCTGCAACCTCTCTTTTGGCAGAGGATTTTTTCCGGTCTTTTACGGGTTTTTCCTTTTTTCCATCGCCACATCCATCCGTCCCATGAAAATACCGCGATCACCCACTTGGTCGATTACCGCCTCCTGACCGGTTTTGTTTGGCCGGCGATCGGCGAAACGTAAAAAGGTATGCGAATGACCGCCCAGAATAATGTCGATGTTTTCGCTTTCCTGCGCCAAAGTAATATCTCCCAGGCCTTCGCCATTGGCATTGTAGCCTAAATGAGAAAGGCAGACAACCAAATCGCAGCCTTCCTGCTGTTTAAGCAGAGCGGCCGTTTCGTTGGCCGTCCGAACAGGATCTAACCAAACCATCTTGCCGTAATTGTATTTGGCCACTAATCCCTCCGGCGAAACGGTTAGTCCGATGACGCCGATTTTCACCCCGCCCCGTTGCAGGATGATGTATTTGTGAGTCAAACCTTCCAGCGGCGTTCCGGTAAAATCGAGGTTGGTGGCGACAATGGGAAATTCGGCGGCCCGAACCATTTCGGCCAGGTTATCCAAACCATTGTCGAACTCGTGATTGCCAAGACAAGCGGCGTCGTATTTCATTAAATTCATGCAGGAAATTTCTCCCTGTCCTTTGAAAAAATTGAAATAGGGCGTGCCCTGCACAAAATCGCCGGAATGGAAAAGCAACACATACTGGTTTTCGCGGCGAACTTCCTCTACGCAAGCTTGTTGACGAACCATTCCGCCTCGGCCGGCATACGACGGGGCATTGTCCGGCAAGGGTTCGATGCGGCTGTGCGTATCGTTGTTGAACAAAATCACCAACTTTTTAGTTTCCTGCGCGTGAAGGGAAAGACTAAGGACGAATAATAATCCGGTTATCAAGCGTTGCATTTACTTCTGTATTATTTGCGGTTAATGTTTTAATATATTCGATCATCCAATCTCTTAGTTGTTTATTGGAATCTTTCGTTTGAACGGCCTGTCGGAAAGCGACCATTCCGTCGTTGCCTTCGGCTAAATAATCAATCGTAACTACGCGATAGGTTTTATGAACGTCTAATGGCCGTCCGCCGATGCTGAGCGATTCGACGGCGCGTTTATTTACCGTCAAACCCACCGTTTTCGACAAGCCCTGTCCGCCATGGAATGCAATGAAATCGAATAATTCTTTTACTGCGTTTCCGGGTAATTCCAATAAAACCAGCCGGTTTTCAAACGGATACACTTCGTACAGGTTGTCCACGGTTATCGTGCCCTGATTGAGGGTCGAACGTAATCCGCCCATATTCATGATGGCAAAATCGACGTTTCCCCAAACGGTTTCCGCTACTTGCAGCATGGCGTCGGCCGTAAAATTACTCAGCAAGCTTTGCGGATAGCCCTTTTGTAACGTTTGAGCGGCAACGCCGATGGGCGTATGGGTTTCCGCCTCCAGTTGCGTTTTATAGGACGCCACTAATGCAACCATCTCCGGATGCGCTTTGGCGTCCCACGTACTGTCTATCTCGATGCGTGAACTTTCGATAGACCGGACAACGTACTTCGTTTGTCCGCAAGCGGATAAGAAACAAACGAGGAGCAGCCATTTCACTGATTTAACCTTCTTCATACGATAAACTTTCTACTTCTTTTACTTTTTTGAACAAGTTGGAAGCAAAGACAAAATCGTTTAATTCGATGTTGGTCGAATTCATGACCCCGTCTTTCGTGCCCTCCCACTCTTTGATGCCGTTGTTGAGAAAAATGATTTTTTCGCCGATGTTCATCACCGAATTCATATCGTGAGTATTGATGACGGTGGTTATATTGTATTCCGTAGTAATATCGTGAATCAGGTCGTCGATCATCAGAGCGGTTTTCGGATCCAGGCCCGAATTAGGTTCATCGCAAAACAGATATTCGGGATTCAGAGCAATGGCGCGGGCAATGGCGGCTCGTTTCATCATTCCTCCGCTGATTTCCCCCGGCAGTAAATGGGCGGCAGCTTGCAGATCTACCCGTTCGAGGCAAAAATCTGCCCGTTTCTCGCGCTCTTTCCGGCTTTCGCGCGTGAACATAACAAGGGGAAACTCTACATTTTCCCGCACCGTCATCGAATCGAACAGCGCCGAGCCTTGAAACAACATGCCCATTTTGCGGCGCAGCAAATTCAATTCTTTTTTGCGCAGGCTGATGAGGTTCCACCCGTTGTACAGAATTTTTCCGGAATCGGGACGGACTAAGCCGATCAGTATTTTCATAAAGATCGTTTTCCCCGAACCGCTTCGACCGATAATCAGATTGGTCTTTCCCGGATCGAACGTGGCGGAAATATCGTCGAGAACCAACTTTTCATCAAACGATTTGAATATGTTTTGAACTTCAATCATCAGCTAAGCATTAAATGTGTCAAAATCAGGTCGGTCGCCAAAATCAGTACGCTGCTGGTTACCACCGAGTCGGTACTGGCTTTTCCTACCTGCAACGCGCCGCCTTTCACATTGTATCCAAAATAGGCAGATATGGATACAATCAAATAGGCAAATATCATCGATTTAACAATGGAATACGTAATATAATACGGTACAAACCAATACTGAATACCGGATTGATATTTCGATATTGTAATTACGTCGGTTACCCATCCAATAAAATAGCCGCCGCCGATACCGAAAAACATACTGAAAATAACCAATACCGGAATGAAGATGACAAATGCCACAATCTTCGGTAAAATCAAATAATTGGCAGAATTAACGCCCATGATTTCCAGCGCATCGATTTGTTCGGTTACCCGCATCGTGCCCAGTTCCGACGCCACATTCGATCCTACCTTTCCGGCCAGAATCAGACACATAATGGTCGATGAAAATTCCAGCAGAATCACTTCCCGGGCAATGTATCCCACCGTAAAATCGGGAATCAACGGAGATTGGATATTTAGCGAAACTTGAATAGTGATCGCCGCACCGATAAAAACCGATACAAAAATCACAATCCATAGAGAATCCATCCCCAACTTGTAAATTTCACGGAACATTTGTTTAAAAAACTCACTCCAGCGGTCCGGGACGGTAAAAGTCCGGAACATCAACCGTAAGTATTCGCCGAATTTTTGTAATACGTTTATCATAATATTTTGTAGCCGGCTGCAAATTTAGTAATTTTACCGGCAATTTGAAATAATTTTCATGGAACAAATGATTTTACGTACCGAAAATCTGGTGAAGCGGTACCGAAACCGGATCGTGGTTAACCATGTTTCCATCGATGTGAAACAGGGAGAAATCGTGGGTTTGCTGGGGCCGAACGGCGCCGGAAAAACGACTACTTTCTACATGACCGTGGGACTGGTAACTCCTAACGAAGGAAAAATCTTTCTCAACGACACGGATATTACAAAATTTCCGGTTTATAAGCGTGCCCGCAACGGCATCGGTTATCTGGCGCAGGAGGCTTCCGTTTTTCGGAAAATGTCGGTCGAAGACAACATCCGCTCCGTCCTCGAAATGACCGGACAGTCGGACGATTATCAAAAAGAAAAATTAGAAAACCTGATTATCGAATTCGGACTGGAAAAGGTACGGAAAAATCTGGGCGATCAGTTGTCGGGCGGGGAACGGCGGCGCGTCGAAATTGCCCGTTGCTTAGCCATCGATCCTAAATTCATCATGCTCGACGAACCTTTTGCAGGCGTGGATCCTATTGCCGTTCAGGATATTCAGCAAATTGTGGGGAAACTGAAACACAAAAATATCGGCATTTTGATTACCGACCACAATGTGCACGAAACGCTCAGTATTACCGACCGCGCCTATCTGCTTTTCGAGGGGAAAGTACTGTTTCAGGGCGTGGCAGAGGAATTGGCTGCCAATCCGGTGGTTCGGGAAAAATATTTGGGGCGCGATTTTGAGTTGCGGCGGAAAGTGTTGTAGGAGGCTCATCCTAAACACGTTCATTCTGTTTTTAGCGGTTGCCGGTTAATAGGTTTAGTATATTCGGGAATAGCTTCCTCATTAATAAATATATACTTAAACAAATAGCGCTACAAACAAAAGGAATAATAAGATACTTTGCCAACAAAATGATTGCATTATCCGATGGATATAT
>JAITAH010000221.1 GCA_031284225.1 Dysgonamonadaceae bacterium
TACAGGGGTATTGTGGCAGATTACAGTGCGAAGCGGAAGCTTTTCGGTAAGATGGTTGACTGTTACGGAGCGGCCGTCGGCCGGAACTCCTTGCAAGTCGTTGAGAATCAGGTGTTTAACAGTGGCTCTCTCTCTCTCTCTCTCTCTAATATTTTCGAGGAGACGGCCAAATATTTTTCGTTAATTGTTCTTAATCTTTTCATCTTTTTTTGCGCGCTTTTTGACGGGATATTGCTTGTCTTACGATAAATTATCAACTGTTAGTGATTTACGCCGACAAAGGAACGGCTTTTTTTTGAATTGTGCAACAATTCAGACGAAAAATTATGCGAATCGCCCGCTACGCCTGTTGTTCCGACGAAAAACCGGAAGCATGAAGGCAGGCGCTTCCCGGTCTATCTTCCTCTGTCTTTTGTCTTTCATCGATTTTTATCCGTTTGTGTGTATTTGAGGATTTTATGCTATCTTTGCATACTCGTTATGAAAATAATATGAAGATAACATTGATTGGTTACGGAAAAATGGGCCGGGAAATCGAAAAAGCGGCTTTGAAGCGCGGACACGAAATTGTATTGACGATTGATGTGAACAATCAGGCGGATTTCGATGCGCCTGAATTTTTGTTATCGACCGACGTCGCCATCGAATTTACCCGTCCCGAATCGGCTTTTGCCAATTATCAAAAATGTTTTGAACGGAAGATACCGGTGGTGGCCGGCACTACGGGCTGGCTGGAACATCTGGACGACGTTCAAAAAGCCTGTCGCGAACAGCAACAGACGTTTTTCTACGCATCTAATTACAGTCTGGGGGTAAATCTCTTTTTTGCCCTTAACCGGCGCCTCGCCCAATTAATGAACCGTTTTCCGGGATACGACGTTCGGATGGAAGAAATTCACCATATTCACAAATTGGATGCTCCCAGCGGAACCGCAGTTTCTTTGGCCGAAGATATTGTAACTTTTATCGACCGGAAAACCCGCGATAATCTGGAAATCGAATCGAAACGGCTGGGCGAAGCGCCCGGCACCCACGAGGTGGTTTACGAATCGGAAGCCGATCGCATCAGCATCCGGCACGAAGCCAAAAATCGCCAAGGTTTTGCGTGGGGAGCCGTAATGGCCGCCGAATTTATCTGCGGCAAAACCGGTTTCTTTACCATGAACGATTTATTAAAACTATAATATACACCCGTTATGAATTCCGCATCGACAGAAAACCCCCGCCGAAGCATCCAAAAACGTATTGCATCGGCTTCCCGCTCGCAATGGATCAAACTGACCCTTGTTTCTATCCTTTATCTACTGTTCACTATTTGGGATAACAACTACTGGCTGTTATCCGGATTAGCAGTGATTTTCGATATGTATATTTCAAAAATCATTCCCTGGAATGCGTGGAAACATTCCAAAAACAAATTCCTCCGAACGGTGGCCGACTGGGCCGATGCGATTATTTTCGCTCTGGTATTGGTGTATATCATCAACATTTTTGTTTTCCAGATGTATAAAATACCCACATCTTCGTTGGAAAAAACCTTGCTCGTCGGCGATTATCTGCTGGTAAACAAAGTGAGTTACGGGCCGCGCGTGCCGAATACGCCTTTAGCTTTTCCGCTGACGCACCATACAATCCCCGTTCTCAATACCAAATCGTATTCCGACTGGCCTTACTGGAAATACAAACGGCTGAAAGGGTATAAAACCATCGTGCGGGACGATATTGTGGTTTTCAATTTCCCGGCGGGCGATACGGTCGCCCTGAATATGCAGAATCGCGACTATTACGAACTGGTGAATCTTTTGGGATGGAACCGGGTGCATAAAGATACGCATACTTTCGGCAAGATTGTGTCCCGGCCGGTGGACCGGCGGGAAAATTACGTCAAACGTTGCGTCGGATTACCGGGCGATACGTTGCAAATCATCAACAATCAACTGTATATTAACGGAACGGAATCGCCTCTTCCTAAAAATGCACAATTCAACTACTTTGTCGAAACCAACGGCAATTTGCTGACTAAAAAACAATTCCGCAGACTGGGAATTAGCGAGGACGATCAGATGCTCTACAACCGGCAGTCGGAATCCCGTGCAATTTTTGAATTTATAGGAATACCGGTCAATGAATCCGGCAATTACAATCCGGTTTATCTGCTTCCGTTGACTCAAGACGCATACCATTTTCTGCAACGGAGCGGCTGGGCAAAATCCATCCGGATACAATCGGATGTTTTTGTCGGGACGACCTATCCTTACGGCTATTCAACCGGTTGGACGCGCGACGATTTCGGCCCGCTATGGATTCCTAAAAAGGGGGAAACCGTTGTCTTGAACGAATTCAATCTGGCGCTCTATGCCCGTTGCATCACCAATTACGAAGGCAATACGTTACGTCAAAGCGGCGATCATATTTATATTAACGGGATTCCGGCCAACAGTTATACATTTAAATATGATTATTATTTCATGATGGGCGATAACCGGCACAATTCGCTGGATTCGCGCTACTGGGGATTTGTTCCTGAAGACCACATCGTCGGCACTCCCTTGCTCATCTGGATGTCGCTCGACAAAGACCGCGGTTGGTTCGATGGCAGAATCCGTTGGAACCGGCTTTTCCATCTGGCTAAATGAACAATCGCTTCGTATGACCGTACTGTTATCCACCGCCTATCTGGCTCCTGTGGAATACTACCGGCTACTGTCCCATGCCGGACAGCCGATCATCGAAACTGCCGATAATTATGTGAAACAAACGTATCGCAATCGTTGCATCATCGCCTCGGCCAATGGTTTGCAAACGTTGAGCATTCCCATTCTCAAACCGGATTCCTTGAAATGCCTTACCAAGGATATCCGGATTGCCGATCA
>JAITAH010000282.1 GCA_031284225.1 Dysgonamonadaceae bacterium
AAAAGCCGGAACAGCGCCTCGTCGGGTTTGCACTGGAAACGGACAATGAAATGACTCATGCCGGAGAAAAATTGCGGAAAAAGAATCTCGATTTCATTGTGCTGAATTCGTTGAAAGACAAAGGCGCCGGTTTTCAAGAAAATACGAACAAAATAACGATTTTGGACAGGCATGGAAATACGAAAGAGTTTCCCCTGAAAATCAAAAGAGAGGTCGCTAAAGATATTATTAATGAAACAATGCTAAAATAGGGAATGAATAAAATAATTAATTTGTTAATTCTGTGTATTATTGCTGCAATGCCGCTGCAAGCTCAGGAACTCAACGCGCGGATCAGCGTCAACAGCGACCGCATTCAGGGAACAAACAAGAATATTTTTACCACCCTGGAACGCGCCCTGAACCAATTGGTGAATGGAACCAAATGGAGCGCCGCCACGTTCTCCACAAACGAACGGATCGATTGTTCGTTTTCCGTCGTTATCCTCGAACAGCCGTCCGATAATACTTTTCGTGCCGAGCTGATGGTGCAATCCAGTCGCCCGGTCTATAACTCTTCCTATATCTCCACAATGCTGAATTACCGCGATACCAAATTCGATTTCGAATACATGGAAAACGCGGCTATCCAGATGCAGCAAAGTACGCTGAACAGTAACCTCGAAGCCGTTATTGCGTTTTATGCCAATCTGATTTTGGCGTTAGATTTCGATAGCTTTTCCCCGATGGGCGGAAGCGCGTTTTTCCGTCAAGCCCAACAAATTGCCAACATGGCGCAATCGGCCGGCTGGAGCGGCTGGTCTGCTTTCGACGATCCGAAAAGCCGCGGTTCGATGATTACGGCCTACATGGACGAATCGTTGAAAAAATACCGCGAAGCGTGGTACACCTATCATCGGAAAGGCTTGGACGAAATGGCCGCCAATCCCGATCGCGCCCGGATAACGGTTTTAAGCGTCGCGCCGGCGTTAAAAGAAATGCGCCAAGTCCGCTTTTCGGAAATTCTGTTGCAAATGTTTTCCGACGCTAAATTAGATGAATTGGTTTCTATCGCCGGAAAAGCGACTTCCGAAGAAAAGAAAGAACTTTACGACCTGCTCCGGAACCTCTATCCGACCATGTCGAACCAATTAGAACCCTTAAAAAAGTGAATTTTCAAAATGTTAAAACAGTTAACCATACAAAATTACGCGCTTATCTCGAAATTAGAGATTGATTTTCCGCGAGGCATGTCCGTCATTACCGGTGAAACCGGCGCCGGCAAATCCATTATTATTGGCGCTTTATCGCTGATTCTGGGACAACGGGCCGACGCTAAATCCATCAAACAGGACGAAGATAAATGCCTGATAGAAGGATTATTCGACATTTCGTCGTATCAATTGGAATCTTTCTTTACCGAACGCGATTTGGAATACGATGCACGGAACTGTCTGTTGCGCCGCGAAATATGGCGTTCCGGCAAGTCCCGCGCTTTTATCAACGACGTTCCGGTCGGATTGACCGATTTGAAAGATTTGGGCGCTTTCCTGATCGATATTCATTCGCAGCACCAGAATTTGTTGTTAGCCGACAATAAATTCCAATTGCAGGTCGTGGACGTTATAGCCAATAACCAAACGTTGCGGGAAGCATACAAAACGGCATACCAGCATTTTTTATCCGTCCGCAAACAGTTACAGGAGTTGATGGAAAAAGCGCATACACATTCTTCCGATCAGGAATATTTGCGTTTTCAATTTCAACAGTTGGAAGAAGCCAAATTACAGGCCGGCGAGCAGACCGGCTGGGAAAACGAAGCGAACGCCTTGTCGCACGTCGAAGAAATTAAAAACGGGATGTTTGTCATCGAACATTGTTTATCGTCCGAAGACAAAGGCATTATCGTTTCGCTGAAAGAAGCGTTGAATGCGGCGCAAGCCATCTGCAAGCTCTATCCCGCTGCCGGAGAAATAGCCGAGCGCCTGCAAACCGCCTATCTGGATTTGAAAGATATGCTGTTGGATGTCGCCAACCGGCAGGAAAAATTGGAGTGGGATCCGGAACGCTTGCTGTGGATCAATCAACGCTTAGATTTGCTGTATTCGTTGCAGCAAAAGCACAGAGCAGCTTCCGTAGAAGCATTGATCGCCTTGCGGGAAAACCTGAAAAATCAATTGGCCGAAATCGAAAATTACGATGAAGCGATTGCCGAGCGCCGGCAGGAACAGGAAGCGGCCGAAAAAAAAGTGTTGGATTTAGCGCACAAATTGACCCAAACGCGCCAAGCGGCGGCGATCCGATTGGAACAGCGATTAGTAGAACAAGTAAGCCTGTTGGGAATGCCGTTTATGCAATTCAGTTGTTTCCTGACGGCCAAAAACGTTCCGGACGCTACGGGATTAGACGATATTTCTTTCCTTTTCTCGGCGAACCGGAATGTCCCTGTTCAACCGGTAGCGCAGACGGCTTCCGGCGGGGAAATTTCCCGTTTAATGCTGGGAATCAAAGCGCTGATTGCGGGTATTTTGGCGTTGCCCACCATTATTTTCGATGAAATAGATACGGGCGTATCGGGCGAAGTGGCCGATAAAATGGGAAAAATTATGCACGGGATGGGCGAAATTATGCAAGTGATTGTCATTACGCATCTGCCTCAGATTGCCGCCCGGGGCGATTCCCATTTTTTTGTTTATAAAAAAGAAAGCGACGCAACGGAAACGCATATCCGTCGTCTGTCGCCGGAAGAACGAATCAAAGAAATTGCGCAAATGCTGAGCGGTTCCGAATTAACGGACGCAGCGATTGCCAATGCAAAAGAATTATTAAAATGAAAGAAACAGAAATGATATTCGGCACGCGCGCCGTTATCGAAGCGATTCAAGCGGGGAAAGAAGTGGATAAAATATTGATGCGAAGAGATTTGCAAAACGATTTATCCCGCGAGTTATTCAACATTGTCAAAACGACTTCGATTCCCATTCAACGGGCGCCGCAGGAAAAATTAGACCGCCTGACCCGGAAAAACCATCAGGGAGTGATTGCGTTTATTTCGGCAATAACCTATCAATCATTGGCAGACATCGTGCCGTTCCTGTACGAAGAAGGCAAAAATCCCCTGATCGTTTTGTTGGACGGGATAACCGACGTCCGCAATTTCGGAGCCATTGCCCGGACGTGCGCCTGCGCCGGCGTTGACGCCATCGTCATTCCCGCCCGCAACAGCGTTTCGGTCAATGCCGACGCCGTAAAAACTTCGGCAGGAGCATTATTGTCCTTGCCGGTTTGTAAGGAAACCAGCATTACCGACGCTATTAAATACTTAAAAAATTGTGGATACCGCGTTTTTGCAACGACCGAAAGAGCGGAAAAAACCTATACCCAAGCCGATTATTCCACGCCGACCGCCCTCGTGATGGGCGGCGAAGACAATGGCATTGCTTCCGAAAACCTGCGCATCTGCGACGAATGGGTGAAAATTCCGTTGTTAGGGACGATCGCTTCGCTCAACGTATCGGTAGCCACGGCGGTAATGCTGTACGAAGTGGTCCGGCAACGGGAAGGATAAAATCCCTAAAACAACAACTTTTATCCCCCATTCTCACGCCTGTTTTCGTTT
>JAITAH010000290.1 GCA_031284225.1 Dysgonamonadaceae bacterium
GGGCCGACGCTGGCTTTCAAAGATGTAGGCGCCCGGTTTATGGCCCGGCTGTTAGGCCGCTTCATTCAAAAACAGGGCTTAACGGATGTAAATGTGCTGGTAGCTACTTCCGGCGATACAGGCAGCGCCGTAGCCAACGGCTTTTTGGGCGTGCCGGGCATTCAGGTGCAGGTACTGTATCCGAAAGGAAAAGTCAGTCCGATTCAGGAATGTCAGTTCACCACTTTGGGACAGAACATTACCGCGCTGGAAATCGACGGAACGTTTGACGATTGTCAGGCGCTGGTCAAATCCGCCTTTATGGACAAGGAATTGAATGAACAGATGAAACTCACATCGGCCAATTCAATCAACGTGGCGCGTTTCCTGCCGCAAGCTTTTTATTATTTTCAGGCTTACGCCCAACTGAAGAAACAAAACCGCTGCCAAAACCTCGTTTTCTGTGTTCCCAGCGGCAATTTCGGCAATCTTACCGCCGGACTGATTGCGCACCGGATGGGCTTGCCCGTCAAACGCTTTATTGCTGCCAACAATACGAACGATGTGTTTCTGCAATACCTGCTCACCGGATCTTATCTTCCGCGACCGTCGGTACAGACCTTAGCCAACGCGATGGATGTGGGCGACCCGAGCAATTTTGCCCGGATTCTGGATTTATACGACCACCATCACGAAACCATCACACAACAGATTTCCGGTTTCCGGTGCGATGACGAGGCGATCCGCCAAACAGTCAAAGCCTGTTACGAAACGACCGGTTATCTGCTCGACCCGCACGGCGCCTGCGGATACCGGGCTTTAACGGAATTATTGCAGCCCAACGAAACCGGCGTTTTCCTGGAAACCGCTCATCCGGCCAAATTCAAAGATACGATCGACCGGATTATTGGGAAAAGTATTGATATTCCCGTCCGTTTACAGGCATTTATGCGCGGCCAAAAACAAAGCATTGCCCTGAGCAAAGATTTCGACAATTTCAAAACATATTTATTAACATCAAAATAATTCCATCATGAAACAACTTCATCGCACCGTATTTTTTTTAACAATGTGCTTGTCTTCCATCTCCCTTTTTGCCGGAAAAGTTTATACGCTCCATTCGCCGAACGGGAAATTAGCGGTATCCATCGCCATTGATAAAGATATTCAATACGCTGTAACCCACGAAAAGGACGAGATAATTGCGCCTTCCGTTATCTCGCTAACCCTCGGCGACGGAAAATCGTTCGGGAAAAACCCTGTCCTGAAAAAACAGGATACGAAAACTGTAAAGGCTACTATTCAGGCGGTTATTTACAAGAAAAAACAAATTGCCGATCATTACAACGAACAGGTCTTTACATTTAAGGAAGGCTTCCTCCTGATTTTCCGCGCTTACGACGACGGCGCCGCCTATCGATTTGTTTCTACCCTCGACAAGCCTTTTGTCGTAGAATCGGAAGAGGCGGCTTTCAATTTTCCGAACGACGCCAAAGCGTATATCCCTTATGTCAACCGCAGTTTCAAAACGCTGGAAACTCAGTTTTACAACTCTTTTGAAAACCAATACAGCCACATCGCGCTCTCGGAATGGGAAAAAAATCGTTTGGCTTTTGTACCGGTTTTAGTCGAGGGCGTCAACGGCAAAAAAGTCTGCATCACCGAAGCCGATTTGCTGAATTATCCGGGAATGTATTTATACCCCAACGATACGCCCCACGGCATGAAAGGCGTTTTTGCCCCGTATCCCAAAGAAATCAAACAGGGCGGACACAATCTTTTGCAAGGCGAAGTACAAAGCCGCGAACCGTTTATCGCCAAACTGGAAGGCAAAACGAATTTCCCTTGGCGCATCATCATTGTTTCGACAAACGATGCGGAACTGGCCAACAGCGATATGGTTTACCGATTAGCTTCGCCGAATCCGCAAAACGACGATTTTTCGTGGATCAAACCCGGCAAAGTTGCCTGGGACTGGTGGAACGACTGGAACCTCTACAACGTGGATTTCAAAGCCGGAGTCAACACGGAAACCTACAAGTATTACATTGACTTTGCCGCCCAATGGGGCGTCGAATATGTCATTCTGGACGAAGGATGGGCGGTTAACAAGGCGGCCGATCTGTATCAAATCGTTCCCGCCATCGACTTGAAGGAATTAGCGGCTTACGCCAATGAAAAAAAGGTCAGCCTGATTCTTTGGGCGGGTTACTACGCTTTCAACAAGGACATAGAAGGCATTTGCAAACATTATGCCGAAATGGGAATCAAAGGCTTCAAGGTGGATTTTATGGACAGGGACGACCAGCCCATGGTGCAATTTCACGCGGAAGTCGCCCGCATCGCCGCCAAATATCATCTACTGATCGATTTTCACGGAACCTACAAACCGACGGGCTTGCAGCGGACGTTCCCCAATGTGATCAATTTTGAAGGCGTTTACGGTCTGGAACAAATGAAATGGGACGGAGCCGACAGCGATCAGGTAACTTACGACGTTTCCATCCCCTTTATCCGGATGGTGGCCGGCCCCTTCGACTATACGCAGGGAGCGATGCGCAACGCCGCCCGCGGAAACTACCGCCCGGTTTATACAGAAGCGATGAGTCAAGGCACGCGGTGCCGCCAGTTGGCCGAATACGTCATTTTTGAATCGCCCCTGAACATGCTTTGCGACAGTCCGTCCAATTATAACAGCGAACCGGAATGTACGGAATTTATCGCCTCCGTTCCAACCGTGTGGGAGAATACCGTGGCGTTAACCGGCCAGGTGGGTCAATATATTGCCATTGCCCGTCAAAACGGCAGCGACTGGTACGTCGGCGCTTTGACGAACTGGACGCCCCGTAGCTTAGAATTAGATTTATCTTTCCTGAACGAAGGCCGTTTTCAGGCAGTCATTTTCAAAGACGGAATCAACGCCGGGAAAGCGGCGCGGGATTATAAAAAAGAAACGATTGCCATTCCCGCCAACCGGAAATTAGTCGTCAACCTGGCGGCCGGAGGAGGTTTTGTAATGAAAATCAGTCCGGTTTGATCATTTTACCGGATTCCGTCCCGTTTGCCGGCCGGCCCAATAAACGCCGCCCAGCACAAAAATAGCCCCTATCAATGCGATAGGGGTAATTTTTTCATGAATCACCAGCGCCGATGTGATTAATGAAACAATCGGATTGAAATACAGGTAATTCGACGACCGAACCGTTCCTAAATACTTAACTGTAGCATTCCAAAGCGCATAACAAAGCATGGAAGCAAACAAGCCCAGAAACAGCAAATTACCGATCACCACCGGACGAAACAAAATCGCCCTGTCAGTTACCAGCGGCGAAAAGCAGAAAAACGGCACAATAGTCAGCAAGCCGTAGAAAAAGATTTTCCGTGTCAGGAACATCACCGGGTAGCGATTGTCCAGGCTTTTCAGGATAATGGTGTAAATTGCCCAGAGCAGCGACGCGCTCAAACTCAGCAAATCGCCCGCCGGATGGGTTTTCAAAACAAAATTTCCATTGTAAATAACGCAGGCCACGCCCATTAAAGCCAGTAGCGAACCGTAAAGTACGGTTTTGCGCAAGCGTTCGCCTTTCACAAACCAATGGGAAAGAATCGCCGTCAACAGCGGCGTCGTGCAGACCAGCAGGGCGACATTCGATACCAGCGTATATTCCAAAGCCGTATTTTCGACCACAAAATAGATCGAACCGCCTGTCAGCCCCAAACAAAACAACAGCAGTTCGTCTTTTATATTTCCGGCCCACAACCGTTTGGGAGCCAAAAACACAATCACCGCGTAAGCCAGCAAAAATCGGTAGAAAAAAATCGAAGCCGGCGGAAGGCCGTTATTGAGCAACACTTTAGAGGAAACGAACGTCGTTCCCCACATCAGTACGCACAAAATCGCTATCAGATGATATTTCAATGCTTTCTATTTTTATCCGGATGCAAAAGTAATACTTTTTAATCTACATTCAATAAAATCAAATCGATATACAATCTCTATCAATTCCGGCTTATCAAGTGGGACGTTAAGAACGGCGGTTGGAAATCGAATATTTTTGTCCTGAACCGGTCCCGGCACAAACGTCGCGACCTCGTTAGACTGTTGGTTATCAGCAATTGGGGGTTGATTTTGTCGAGATAGGGCGACTCGAACGCCCGGCCTCCACGTCCCGAACGTGGCGCGCTACCAACTGCGCTATATCTCGTTTTTGGTGGTGCAAAATTACAAATAATTTGGCAATATCAAAAGAAAAACCAGGTTTTTTCGGAAGTAAAGACACATAAAAGTTCTCACATATACTACACAGACAGTAAAAATGGTTTATAAAATTGTGGCAAACAGTTCTTCGGGATATCCGCTTTCGGCGACCGTAAGCTGTCGAGGATTACGATTTTGTCGGCATTGGCAACCGTGCGCATCCGGTGGGCAACGACTAAAACAGTCTTACGGCGTATCAGTTCCGATATTCCTGCCTGTATGCAGGTTTCGTTTTCTACGTTGAGCGAGGCGGCGGTCATGTCCGACAGGTTTTTCTCTCCGAAATACGCCAGCGGCAACTTGCGTAGTTTTTCCGCAAGCGAGATACGACGGGTGGCGCTTTCCTGCCACCTGCGTAGGATTGAAAGAAGGACATTTTCGGCGACACAGGTCAGAACCTCGCCCGCAACCCGATTTGCGCCACTCGACCGACGCCCCAGAAACCTCGGAAAGAAGTTCCATCGTGCATCGCTCCATCATCGCCCCGTTCGATGTAGCTTGTATTTAAGACATTATTACACGTGAAAAACACATCGGTGGCGATACGCTGCAACTCAAACGGAAATTGAATGTGGACGTCCGATACCAGCGAGGACGGGATGCGATAGGGTTGCCGGCGATCGTTCGGATCGATTCGCCGCGAAGGCTCGAAATGGGCATACATCCGGTCGTTGTAGCG
>JAITAH010000345.1 GCA_031284225.1 Dysgonamonadaceae bacterium
GGGGGGGTAGAATGACTTTCGGAAATTTTCCTGAGGAAGAAATGTGCTGTCATCCGGCTTTCCGGAAGATCGCTTTGCGAAAAATTCTTATGAAAGTTATTTGCCATTAACGGATTAAAAATTTACTCTCCGGCACGAAGATACGAATTATTTTTTAAAATGCAAATAAATGGTAAAAAAAATGCCGCGGTTTTTTTGAAACAATTACTCCCGTCGTTCGTTTGGACCGAACGAAGCAATAATGCTGGAAATACTCCCGTCGTGCAAAAGCGTTTCGATCCGGTCGCCTTTGGCCAGCGATTGGAACGATTTTACGGCTTTCCCGTCTTTCATCGTCAGGGAGTAACCTTTCGAAAGAATGTATTCGGGGGAAGACCATTTGAAAAAAGCTTCTTTCCCGTTTAGTTTGTTTTCTTCGTTCAAGACAAATTGTTTGAGTCCTTTGATAAGTTCGTTTTGCACGGCGGTCAACCGGAGGCGCTGTTTATCCAGCGTGTTTTGGATACCGGCCGGAAGGTAATACTCCGTTTGCCGGATTTGTGTTGTTGCCGTCTCCAGCAATCGGTGGGCGGCGAGGAGGATATTCGCTTTGCAGGCCTGCAGTTCCGCTCCGGCGGTTTCCAGGCGATTCACTAAATAATCGGCGGCTGCCGTAGGCGTTTTTGCTCGGTAATGAGCGACAAAATCCAAAACCGTATCGTCGCGTTCGTGGCCGATGCCGGTAATAATGGGCAAAGGAAATTGGGCGCAATTGACGGCTAATGGGTAGGTATCGAACGAGGCTAAATCGGACGTTGCCCCGCCGCCCCGGATGATAACGACTGCATCGAACTGATCGCGGCGTTCGTAAATGGCATTCAGAGCGGCGATAATGGTTTGTTCCGTTTGTTCGCCTTGCATGACGGCCGGAAATAGACAAGGATAAAACGCCAACCCCGAAGCGTTGTTCAACAAATGATCCAGAAAATCTTCATACCCGGCGGCGGTAGGGGAAGTGATGATCGCAATCCGTTGCGGCAGCAAAGACATTTCCAGTTCTTTATTCAACAAGAGCACGCCTTCTGTTTCCAGCCGATTGAGAATTTGCTGCCGGCGTTGCTGCATGTCGCCGGTTGTGTAAGCCGGATCGATGTCGTAAACGTTTAATCCAAAGCCGTACACCGGATGAAACTCTACGGAAACCCTGACCAGCACTTTGATTCCGGAAACGAAAGCCTGTCCGGTTTTCGCTTCAAAGTACGGACGAAGCGCTTGGAAGGTGTTGCTCCAAATGTATCCGCGGGCTTTCGCGACAAGATTGTTGTCGTGTACATTCTTCTCAATAAATTCCAGGTAGCAATGACCGTTTTTATTCAGGCGCACATCGCTGGTTTCCGCCATCAACCAATAGGTATCGGGGAAAGCGTTTTGTATTTCCTCAGAAATGAGGGTGTTGAGCTGAGAGAGCGTTAGGAAATCCATGTTGAACAAATGCTTTAAGACAGGCGGCTTCTATGTTGGGTATGCCGTAACCGTAATATTCGTCGGGACGATCGTAGCGGTCGGCGCTTTCCCGGATCAGCGCCATCAATTCCGCAGCGGTGAGCGTCGGCACAGCTCCCCAGAGGCAAGCGCCCATGCCGGCCAGTACCGGTGTTGCAAACGAAGTGCCTTGCGAATAAATTACGCCGATATCCGGATCGAAAATCCAGGTATATCCCAGCGCCATCACATCCGGTTTCATCCGTCCGTCGGCGAGGATTCCCCACGAAGAAAAAGAGGCGTGCGTCGAATCGTTTTTTACGGCGCCTACCGTCAATATATTATCCGCGTCGGCGGGAATGCAGGTTTTTTGCCAGGGGCGACGCCCGTCGTTCCCGGCAGCGACGAACAGAACCATTCCCTTAGACGCCGCCAGGGACGCCGCCCGACTGGCGGGGACGGTGCAACCATCCAGTTCGTCCCAACGGTGATTCATTGTGGTATCGTCGAAGGAGTGATAGCCTATCGAGGAGTTGACGATATCGACTCCCAGACTGTCGGCATATTCCAGGGCGGCCACCCAGTAATCTTCTTCTACCGGAAATTCTTCGCCGTTCACTTCCGATTTAAGCAAATAGAAATGGGCTTCGGGAGCGCTCCCGATCATTTGTCCCGGCGCATGGGCAAGCATGCACGAAAGAACAAAAGCGCCGTGGGCTTCCGGACTTCGGTAGGGATTGCCCGGTTGATGCGTGAAATTTTTTGTGCCGCTGATTTTTTGCGTATCCAAAATTTGGGGATAAAGGTCGGCATTGTGAAAACCTGCGTCGATGACGGCAATGCTTATTCCGGCGCCTTTATATCCTTTTTCGTGCAAGGGCAGCGCATTGTTCAAATTCATTTGATCGATGACCTTGCCGTAATCCTCCGGAATCCAATTGCGGGACGGTTGCGCGTCCGTCGCCGCTTGCAATGACGGAGTATAATTAACCGGATCGATTGTCGCGGTTGTATCAATGAAAGAACAGCGATCGAAAATTCCCGACCAAACCTGCGTCATGCTATGGACGAAGGGTAGGGCGGCTATCCGGTTTTTTACCTCGTTGTCCGAAAAGAAAACCGTGATGGTATTGACCCATTTGCTGGAAGCGCACAAGGTGGCTCCGGTTTCCTGTAATGCTTGGAAGTAGGCGGGGTCGATCGGCAGGTCGGTTACATTCAAGGGCAATCTCTGTTTAGCCCGTCGTTCGATGGATTTGGCGGAAAGAAATTCCTCCGGCCGGTCGATGCTGTAAGGCGGATGGCCTTTATCGGTCAATACGATGCGGTACATAACGCCGGATTGGGCAGATGCGGCGAAAACCGTACAGAGAAAAATCCAAATCGCGAAATACTTTATCATCTTATTTCCGTATCAAAACTGTGGCGAAAACCGCAATACCTTCTTCCCGTCCGACAAAGCCCATTTTTTCGGAGGTGGTGGCTTTGATGGAAATATCTTCCGGATCGACCTGCATCACAGAGGCCAGGGTGGATTGCATCGACGGGATATGCGGATTGAGTTTGGGCTTTTCGGCGCAAATCGTAACATCGAGATTGCCTAATTCGTATTTCTTTTCCCGAATCAAATCCATGGTTTGCGCCAGCAGGATTTTGCTGTCTATGTTTTTGTATTCGGCGGCGGTATCGGGAAAATGGTAACCAATGTCCCGAAGATTGGCGGCGCCCAACAAAGCGTCGCAAAGCGCATGAATCAGAACGTCGGCGTCCGAATGGCCTTTCAGTCCTTTTTCGTGTTCTATCCGAACGCCGCCTAACCACAGTTCGCGACCGGCGGCGAAAGGATGCACGTCGTAACCGAAACCGATCCGCAGGTTCATGGTTAACGCATCAAGCCTCTTAGTCCGTCCATATCGAAACTCAGCGAAAAACGCAAGGTTTGATCCAAGGGGTTGGAAGGAACGGTCGAAATCAAATAGGCTACATCCAATTGAAAAGCGGTCAGTTTGAAGCCGGTTCCCAAAGAGAAATATTGCCGGTTTCCTTTGTTCGGACTTTCGTGGAAATAACCGCCCCGGACGAAGAATTTACGATCGTAAGCATATTCGGCGCCCAACGACCAGGTGATTTCCTGCAATTCTTCTTTCATTCCGCCCGGCGCGTCGTTGAACGATTTGAACATGCCGGCAATCGGCGAAGTGTCGTAATAA
>JAITAH010000362.1 GCA_031284225.1 Dysgonamonadaceae bacterium
GCGGCGTAGTTCTTCATCGGATACGCCGTTGAGATAGGCGACAGCTAAGGCCGCTACGGCATTGACAATATTGATTTCAACCGGTACGCCCAGTTGAATGTCTTTGATGATCGTTGTTGGCGTAACAAAATCGAAAAAGATTTCCCCGTTTCCGATACGTATGTTTTGTGCGTAGAAATCGGTGTTCAGGCCGCCATAGCGATAAAGCCGGGTGTTTTTTTGTAATTCCGGAATAATATCTACGTTGTGTTCCAGCAGCAGCGTTCCGCCTTCGCGCACCAATGAAGTGAAATGCACAAAAGCCTTGCGGTATTCTTCTGCTGTTCCGTAAATATCCAAATGGTCGGGCGCCACGGAGGTAACGACGGCCATATAAGGCGTCAACCAGTGAAAAGAACGATCGTACTCATCGGCTTCGATCACCGTTAAATCACTTTTGTTTGAAAGTAAAAGATTGTTATCGTAGTTTTTCAGAATGCCGCCCAGAAAAGCGTTGCAATCGACAGTCGATTGTTTCAATAAATGGGCAATCATCGATGAAGTGGTGGTTTTTCCGTGGGTGCCGGCCACGCAAATGCTGCGTTTCGTTCGGGTAATTTCGCCTAATACCTGTGCACGTTTCATCCGCTGAAAATCATTGTTGCGGAAAAAAGTTAATTCGGAATGATCGGAGGGGACGGCCGGGGTATAAACGACCAACGTATTCTCTTTATTTTTGAAAGGTTCGGGAATCAAATGTACATCATCGGTGTAATGGATAGATGCACCTTCTGCGTTTAATTGCTGCGTGAGAGCCGATTCGACTTTATCGTAACCGGCTATTTTTTTGCCTTCGGCGAGAAAGTAACGGATCAGATTGCTCATTCCGATGCCGCCTGCACCGATAAAATAAAGAAATTGTATGTCGTTTAAATGGTTCATTTCCGAATGATTTTTTCGATTTCATCGACAATTTTGTTGGCTGCATCGGGCAAGGCCAATTTCAAAATACGATCGCTCAATGCCTTGAGTTTCGCGTCGTCCTGCACGATTTGTAACGCTTCCGGAACTAATTTTTCTACGGCCTCTTGGTCGGGAATCAAAATAGCAGCGCCTTTTCGTACTAAAGCTTGTGCATTTTTTGTTTGATGGTCTTCCGCTACGTTTGGCGAGGGAACCAAAATGACCGGTTTGCCCAGCAAGCAAAATTCGGAAATGGAACCGGCGCCGGCGCGGGAAATAACCAGATCGGCCACCGAATACGCCCAATCCATGCGGGAAATAAATTCCGTCAGGTGCAGAGTACGAGGCGCCGGTTGCAGAGCGTCGGCAATAGATAGATAGTAATATTTTCCGGTTTGCCAGATGAATTGCACGCCGCTCTCTTCGATTTCTTTCAAATGCGTCGAAATACTTTCGTTGATGGTTCGTGCGCCTAAACTGCCGCCGATGACTAAAATAGTTTTTTTATCGGGAGTTAAGCCGAAATAATCGTAAGCTTCTTTTTTATGTTCCCTCGGCACGGATAAGTGTTGACGAACGGGATTACCGGTCAATACAATTTTGTCTTTGGGAAAAAATTGCTCCATTCCATCGTAAGCTACGCAAATTTTGGTTGTTTTTTGGGCTAATAGTTTGTTTGTTACTCCGGCGTAGGAATTTTGTTCCTGAAGCAATGTCGGAATACCTTTTTGCGATGCGGCTTTTAATACCGGTCCGCTGGCATAGCCGCCTACTCCAACGACAATTTCCGGCTGAAAATCGTGGATGATTTGGCGAGCTTTAGCGATGCTTTTGCACAATTTCCACAAAACGGAAATATTTTTCAGAGGATTTTTCCTGTCAAACCCGGCGACAGGCAATCCGGTGATTTTATAGCCGGCTTCCGGCACCCGTTCCATTTCCATCCGGTTTTCTGCACCGACAAACAGAATCTCGGCGTCGGGATAGCGTGCCTTCAATGCGTCGGCAATCGAAAGCGCCGGAAAAATGTGTCCTCCGGTACCGCCGCCACTAATGATTATTTTCATTTGTTTGTTCATCTTGGTGGTATTCTTCGATAATTATTTTTTCTCGCTCTTCGCCTTTCGGATTATTATAACGGCTGACACTTAGTATAATACCAAAATAAATACAAGTAATTATAATGGATGTTCCGCCCCGGCTAATCAAAGGCAGGGTTTGTCCGGTAACAGGAATCAAACCGACAGCAACCGCCATATTGGCCAAGGCTTGTGTAACCAGAATTAACGCCGCTCCCATTACCATAAATTTCTGAAACAGTTTTTCGCTTCGATTGGCGATAATACCGGCCCGGATAAAAAGGATAACATATAAAAGCAAGACAAATAAGCCGCCGATGAGTCCCATTTCTTCGATAATAATGGCGTAGATAAAATCGGAATAGGCTTGCGGAAGGAAATCGCGTTCGACGCTGTTGCCGGGCATTTTGCCGAAAATCAATACTCCTCCGTTAGCGATGGCGATATTGGCGTGGGAAGTTTGATAATTATCGTCCGTGATCCTGAATTTCGGATCGTGGACGTCAATATCGTTGCCAAAATCTTTGAAACGTTCTGCCCAAGTTTCCAACCGGGGCAAATATTTCCCGATGGAATGGGAAGATACGAAGAATATGGTTCCGAAGAAAAGCGCTCCAGCCACTCCAATATACAACATCAGTCTGCCGAGTTTCCGAAAAGGGATTTGGCCGATAGCCATCATCAGGAAAATAATACCGAACAGCATTATTGCGGTGGAGCCGTTGTCAATAAAGATAATGCCGCAGGTAATAACGGTCGCTATCAGTATCCATTGAAAACTTTTGTCATTCTTTTTGTCTGTTCGTTTACTCAGGACAAAAGCCGTAAAGCTAATCAGAAAGATTTTGGCGATTTCCGAAGGTTGAAAGCTTATTCCGGCGATATTAATCCACCGATACGACCCGTTTATCGATTCTCCAAATAACCGGACGCTCACCAAAAGCAGCCAAGCCACCGGAAGAAAAATGCCCAGCGCCGAGAAAAACCGCGCCGGAATGGCATGTACTGTCAATATAACACCTAACCCTGCCAAAAGAAATATTGAGTGCTTGAGAATGGGTTCCCAATAATAATTGGTCTTGAGAGTCAACGTACTGGTA